>CAYZLH010000155.1:0-6563 GCA_964478795.1 uncultured Bdellovibrionales bacterium
TTGCGATCGCTTGGATTGGAAAGATGGCGTGGCTGTATTTCTCGATCACGAAGTACCTTCACTGGCAATGAGCGACCCGATGGGCGCTCTAGAGTCTCTGCAAATTTTGCAAAATCTTGCGGCATCAATAAAACAAGGAAGTTTTTCGAAAGAAAGCGCGTTGCGGGCCTTGGTGGAAAGAGCTGGGGCCGAAGAAGGTTTTTTACTTGCAGCTGATGAAGTGACGGGGGCTTGGCAAGTTTTGGCTTCGGAGGGGGCCTCAGAATCGAAAAAGAAAACGTTATTTTCCAGCACAATTTTACAAGAGGCGATCGAAAAAAGAACTCACGTCTACGTGGAGAGTATTATTGGTCACCCTTACGCCGAACATGCCTCTGTGATTGCGGCAAAGGTATTTTCTGTGGCTTGCTTACCGCTAATCTTACGAGAAGAAATCGTTGGTGCAATTTTTCTTTTTACAAAAACGCCAGGTAAGTCCATACAGCGCGATCGCCTAGCGGAAATCCACTTACTCGCCACGCAGGCGGCAATGTTGCTCGCGCTCGATCATAAGGCTCGCCCTAGAAAATCAAACGACGATGAAATTCAATGTCATCCTGAAAGTAAAATGCAAGTAGTGAAGGAAAAGATTCTACGTTTAGCACCCACGCCGATGAATCTACTCATCACTGGCGAAACGGGCACCGGCAAGGAACTCATCGCCAAAGGCCTGCACAAGAATTCGCCCAGAAAAAACACCCCCTTTGTCGCGATCAATTGTGCCGCCATTCCCGCCTCGCTATTAGAGTCTATTCTTTTTGGACATGAACGAGGATCGTTTACGGGCGCGGTAAAGGACCAAAAAGGAAAGTTTCAACAAGCCGATGGAGGCACTCTTTTCCTCGATGAAATTGGCGATCTTTCACTCGAATTGCAGGCCAAGTTATTGCGAGTGCTGCAGGAAAAAGTAGTGGAACCCATTGGCTCTTTACGACCAATGAAAATCGATGTGCGCGTAATTTCGGCTACCCATCGAGATTTAGAACAACTCATTCGTGACGGAAATTTTCGCCAAGATTTGTACTTTCGCCTTGCCGGAGCGAAGTTGACGTCCATCCCTCTAAGAGAACGCGTGCCAGATATTGCCCATTTAGCAAAATATTTTTTGGCGCAGCTGGCTCCGGAAAAAATCTTTTCCGCAAACTGTTTACAGGAGATGGAAAAATATCCCTGGCCCGGAAATGTTCGAGAACTCGAGCAAGCAGTAACTCGCTCCGTATTTATGAGCAGCCATTCAACGATCGAGTTTGCGGATCTCGAATTGGAAAACTTTTTTTCTTCCGACTCGTTCGAACCCGTATTGGCGCAGTTTTCCGATTTATCGCAGGCCCAAGCCGACTTTACGCGAAAGTTAGTGGAAAAAGTCTTACAAGAAGTTAAGGGAAATCGGTCACAGGCCGCGGACCGCCTAGGAATTTCCGAGCGCACCCTATACCGAATTTTGTCAGAATAGCTTTTTCATTATGCCTGTCAGCCTTGGCAGCTTGGCCCTGACAAATCTGTCAGCATGCGCCCCATCGAAATAGTAAATACTGGAAACTACTGCAATTTCTGTTTGGCATTTTCCCTGCTCTATGTGCGCATAGGAGGAATAATATGAAGCAGATTTTTTGTTTAGTGAGTTTGTTTTTAGCGGCCATCACACTTAGCCAGGCGGCCAACTTTCAGTACATCTTTAACAATATCGAACAAGGTGAAGGTGGTAGTGCAAATCCATCCATACAAGTTAATGGTTCTGAAGTGAAAAAGAATGGTGTTGTCACCACAGCTAGCGACTCAGCGCCCTCGGAATCCGCGCCAGCACCAACGACCGCCAATACCCTGACCACGGATATGGCCGAAGCCATTTTAGCGGAAACTCCTAAACACCGCTTCCGCGTCATCGGCTCAGGTACGCGGATGAGTTTCTCCTCGGGCAAAGGATTTGGAAACATTAGTCGTGATGTGGAACGCTTAGGACGCTCCGACTCTAGTTTAAGTGCGGCCTTAGCCATCACCTATTGGACCTCTCCAGACATCGGCTTTACGGGCTTTTGGTGGGCACCCACCGGACGCACAGAAAATGTCTTTGGCGGGGAAATGGAATTTGTGCCCGTGCGAGTGGCTGTTTTAGGAAAAACAGATTTTATTGAAGCAGGGCTCCTAGGGGGCGCCAGCCAAATGGGCAAAAAAGAGTTAAGAAAATTTGGCACATTTCACGTGGGAGGCAGACTTAGCGTGAATTTTCATCGCCATTTGGGTATAACCAGCTCCGTCAGAACAAATTTAATAGACCGCGCCACCTATCAATACACCCAAGCGGAATTGGGCTTGGCGTACCGTTTTTAAGGGAGGGGAAATGTTAACTAGAAAATCATTCATTTACGTTTTGTACATCTTCTTCCTCACCTGCGCCTGCTTTCTCTTGGCCATGGAAGGCACAGAAGCGGCTACGTACAATTTCTATTTCAACAACACTGAGCAAGGAGCCAATTCCACGGCAACTCCCACCGTAACAGTGCAAGATGGGAAAGTGGTCACGAATGGAACGGCTACGGCTACTTCCACGGATACGGGCACGGCTGTTTCTACTAGCCCCGGTCCGATCAATTCTTCAACGGCGACCGGTGGCAACGTGGTGGAGCCACTGCCAGAATTTCCACGAGCAAAATTTAAATTTTTTGTCGGGATGGCCACGGCGAAGCGCGCTAATGATAGCGTTATTGGTCAAAGTTACACTTCTCACAAGAAGTTTTCAGGTGGCGCGTTCTACTACCCCAAAGAACACTTTGGCTTCGGTTTGATTTTTGGCCGATTTGCGGGATTGGAAATGGAGTTTAATCCAATTGGTGTACCAACGGGATTTGGTCGAGTGCAAGCTGGCTTGACGATGGGTCTCCTAAAAGATCAAGTGGGTTACGAGGAATATTCGTGGTGGACAAACTCCAACACCTCAAAACCGATCAATATCTATTTCGGCGCGCAAACTGGAATTAATTTACTACGAGATCTTTCGCTAAATCTTGCCTACCGAATCGCTCCGATTGAAATTTCCAATCGGACAGTGTCTTCATGGCAGTGGACGGCAAACTACTTATTCTAGTGAACGAAATAAAATTAGATTACGGCTGGTCCAAAATATTTTGAATCGCATCAAAATAGATATCGTAGTCAGCTTTGCGGGCACGGATGGCCTTATTTTCCTGATCATAAAATATGTCCTGCGCCAATTCTTGAGCACGCGCCCGCTCCCCCATCCCCGAATACATCAGAGCTAAGTAAGTTTTTGGCCAAAAGCAATCACTAGTAGAGGTCAGACAATTTTTCTTTATAGCGCTAAAAATATTTCGAATCTCGATTCGATCATCGAGAGAAGGTAGTGGCAGCTTAACTATGGCGAATCCATCTATTTCCCAAACCTTGGCATGTTGAAATTTCGCTTCCTTTTGTATGAACTCTTTTAGCGCACCAGTTCTTTTTCTATTCATATTCTGAAACAATAAATACAAATTATCTACTTTAATGTCATTGCGAAAAATGTCTCGATACGATTGCAACACCTGTTCTTTAGCGAAGATCGAATCAGCAATCCGCTGCTCACTCAAAAACGGGGTCAAATACAGATTCACATAGAAGGGTTCATCAGGACACCAACGCTCTGATCCGTAGGGACAAACCTCCAACAAGAGAAATGGCCCAGTCTCATTAGCATCCAATGTTACAGTCTGGATGGCCAATCGCAAATCAGCACGATAGAAGTCATCTGAAAATTGTTTAGGAACATTCCAGCCCAGCAGAAAAGCACATAGGCAAAACAGAAGTATAAAACTTTCTGCAAATATCCTCTGAATTTTACTGAATCGTTTAAAAGTTGCGCCCCATAAATTCGCCAGTAAAAGCAAAAAGACGGGAAATAAAATGAGTAAATAGTAGACCCGAAACGGCCCCTTTACATAGCCGAAATATAGGGGTACGAAAATGAGAATCGGAGATAGAAAACAGCTAAGCAAGAGCCAGAATCGCTGGTGATTCAGACTCCCCCAGAATCCCTTTGGATTTCTTGCGACTAGAAAAAGCGCTGGCAGCGCCACAAAAACATATGGAAATAAGTAGTAATCAATAAGGGATGAATAATTTTCGAAACGAAAACTCCGAAAAAATGGCTCAAGTTTTCCATGGGCTATTTGCCCTACGTGAATTGGGCTAACAGAAAAAATCTGATTCAATAAAGGAAAGAAAAACAAAAATGCCAAAAGTAGAACTGTTGCCAATTTGAGATACTTTATCTCTTTGCAAGACCTAATAAGTGCGTAGATTCCCACGCCAGCACCTAACACTACCGGCTGGAGTCCCACGGACAAAAAGGCGATAAAGGCCGTCGCCAATATCAAAAGAAGGTTTGACCTTTCAAGCAATCTGTCTTGACTTTTACCCGCCAACCCCAAAAACAAAAACATTGTAAACAAACCTAGAGCAATGGGTCTAGCTTCCACCATATAAATGGAAACCACGGGATGAAAGGCATACAAACTCGTAAACATTGTTGCCGAGAGATTAGACAGTCCTTCACTCTTTAGCAGACGAAAAAATAGAATCACGGACAACCCACCAAAGAGTAAAGATGGAATCTTTAATATCCATGGCGATGTTCCAAACCAATTGATTAATGGCTGAAGGTAAAGTCCGTTCAAAGGAGGATTATTCTGACGAAGACCCGCCATTACAATCGAATGTCGCTCTAAAAAGAAGAGATGCGAAGATTCATCCATGGATATTCCCATCTGACTCAATTCAAAAAATCGCCAGCAAAAAATCAAAAAGAAACACCAAAAGAATAGTCCGGGAAAACGTGCCTGATCTGCCCAGTTTTTCCTCAAAACGAAGGCATAATAGAGAATTGCAGCACAACTGATTATAATGCCTGCCCCAGTGTAGTAATCATACCAACTTAGGTTTTCTTTTGGGAACATCAATTGAAAAACGGATAGCGCTAAAGTTAAGACTGAAAATATTACCAAAAGAAAATACTCGAGGCTGAAAGTGCTCTTATCCACCACTTGATCATCAGTGCTAAAAATGTGATCAAAGATTCTTCGAAACATGCCCAATAGTCTCCATTTTTTTCTAGCTCTGAGAATATTACTCATAAGAGCCACAAAAGACTACAATCTCAATCTGGGATATCTATTTTAGCGTGCAGTCTTTCCGAAACGTAAAAACCTCAAAATTTTCTTTTCGATGCTCAACTTCTACGGCATTTAACTCACCGCGATTGCACATTTTTTCAATGAATCCCCCGAGGTATTTTCCGAATTCCGATTGCGTGAAATGAATTTGCCGAAAAGTATAATTGAGGAAAAAGAAATGCCAAATCGGACCGTAGAACAGACTGGCACCAGAGAAAAGGCTATGCGGTTTATCTTTCAATGAAAGGAGCTCAGGCAAGGAACTAGCACTTTTTTCTCTGGACTGAAAACGGAATACAATATCGTCAATTTCCGAATAAGGCCGAGAGATCAAATCCCATCCCAAATACAAATCAACATCTTTGGGATTGATTTTGAGTATCCTCAATTCCGCCAGTGAAAGAAAAATTATAAAATAAATGAAAATAGAGAAATTCTTTTTCGCTACTTTTACTTTTTTGGTAGGAAAAACTAAGATGCATGTTGCCAAATTAAAAATTGGGAAATAGCCAATGTCCATCGTCAGTAAAATTCCCAAATGAATAAATATCAGAGAAACAAAAACTACCCAGCGGGCCCAAATTGAGCAAATCGAAAGTAGAATTAGGGGAGCCAATGCCAACTCAATCAGTAGCACTCCTACCCCGAGAATTCGATTGAGCGGATTGATCGATAATAACCACTGACCAAATTTGGTAGATAGCGCAGGGGTTTGGCCAACATACTGTAGCGGATTTCCGCTGAAACCCCATTGCTCGTTGATTTTATCCAAGCCCACGACGAAATAAAAGATCGCCAAAAAGAGCAAGAATGGTAAAGAACGGGAAACATTGGAATCTACGCCGTCTAATTTAAATTTGGAAAGTAGTGGCAGCGTCAGAAAAACCAGCATGAAGAGATATTTTCCAGCCTGATCGGCACTCAAGGCCATATGATAGTTTGCAAATATCCCCACACACACTAGAAGTGCTAACCGCGAATCTCGACCAAAAAAAGTTTGCGCTAAGGCTACGCCAGCCACGATAATCCCGACGTATCGAAGTATTGACCAATATGGAGGAGGATTTCTTTGAAAAATTTGGCCATTTTCAAAAAATTCATTCCCCTGAAAAATGATTAGGGCAAAGTAATACAGAAAAAAAAGAGCAATAATTCCCCTGGCGATCTGAACCGCTTTAGGATGGGTTTCTGTGAATTGAAGTTTCGGGGCGAACGTTATCGGATTCATACTCGCCCTCGTCCCTACCGCCTAGTTTCATGGGCCCGGATCGCCGCTTTTTCATACAGCTCCACGCCCCATCGATAGAGATAGAGGTGGAGACATAGACAAAAAAACACCAGTTCCAAGCTTATCTTCCA
>CAYZLH010000156.1:0-6554 GCA_964478795.1 uncultured Bdellovibrionales bacterium
AGCGCCTAAGCAATGGCGGAAATGCGGATGAACTTCGTGCGCAAATTCGCGAAATTGAAGGTCAGCGAATTCCCCAAGTTCAAAGTGAGATTCGTGAGGTTCAGCAAAAGTTAGCCGAGCTCGGTGGAAATACCGAAAGTGAAGAGCTGCGGCGCTTGAAGCGAGAGTTGGCGAGAGCTCAGGAAGATTTAAGAAATGCTCGTCAAGAACGTGAACGAGCTAAGAACCAGGTCGGGCAAATTCGCGAGGAAATGGCGAAGATTCAAAATACCCTCGCCAAATTGAGTGAAATGGAAGCTCGCTTGCAGCAAATCGAATCGCAAGAGTTGCCCAGAGTGGAGCAGAATTTGGCGACAGTTGTGCAAAATATCGAAGCCGTACGCGCTGAAATTGAAGGCATCCGCCAGCGAGTTCAAGAAATCGCTAGCCGTATCCAAGAAATTCAGGGTCGGAAGGAGAATGTGGAGCGCGAGTTGAGAGAAGCTCGCGATCGTCTCGCCAAACTTCAGGCTCGACTGAAAGAGCTGGATGAGCGCTTGGCGCAAATTCCGCAGCTGCGTCAGCGCAAACGTGAATTGGCGCAACAAATTCCTCAGGCTCGCGATGAGTTTGCGCAAATAGATCGACGCTACATTGAGGTTTCTAACCGTTACGAAGATCTGCGATCGGAAATGGATCGGTTACAGTTTCAAAAGAACGAAATCGAAAATCGTCGCGCGGAAGCTTTTCAGCGCTACCAAGAAGCCGATTTCGAATTGAGAAATTTGGAAGCATCCTTTCAAAATATCAATTCCGATATTTTCGCGAAACGGCAAGAGTTGCAGTCGCGTCAGGCGAATCGTGAATCGTTACGGGCCCAATTGGTGACCGCGCAAAGAGACTTGCAGCTAGCTCAGAATAGCTTACCCCGTGAGCGTGATCGTTTGGCCAGGGCGGAGATGGCTTACGATGAGTTTTATGATCGCGTGTTGGTGCCGTTGGAATCGCAGCTGGCGAACAAAGAAGCGGAAAAAGCCCAAGCCGATGCCAAGCTGCAAACGATGGCCAACCTTGCTGCCGAGTTGAAAACAAATCCAGAGCAACAAACTGCGACTCGCAATAATATTGCCGGATTGCAGGCCCGCCTGCCGGTGCTAGAGGCCGAAGTGGCGCAACTAGAGGGCGTGACGGCGCAATTGCGCTCAGAACTCGAGCAGGCCAAAGCCATAGTGGCTAGTGTGCGCGAGAAAATGCAAAAAGACCTCAAGTATGTGGCCGATACCCAAAAGGCTCTCAAAGAGTTAGAAGCAAAAATGGACCTTCTCGTTAGAGAATTAGCACGCTAAGGGAGAATGAAAATGAAAAACGTAATGGTGATTTTAGGCCTAATGATTTCGACCTTAGCCATGGCTGAGCAAGAGACAGTGAAAGTTATCGGAGGTTCAGGAGACTGGGGTGCCGCTCTAGTGAAGGGGCACACCTTGTGGAATACCGAAGCTTGCGTGGCAGCCACTCGGAGCAAAGAGGGATCGATTTTGGAGTACTATGCGGGCAAGACGACTCGGGACGGAGTTTTTGGTGAACCCACGGTGCAAGTAGTTGTGAAAGCACCGGCCACTTTCGTGCGCGCCACCATTGAGGACGATAAAAAGCGGGTGCTGTATCACTTGGTACTGACCACCACTTCTGACCCTGTGGCCCGCTTTGGTGTGGTTGGCCGGGTAGAGGAGCGCAAAAAGCTAGTGGAGCTGCTGAAAAAAGCGAATACGGCGAATCTAGTGCTAGTGAACGAGAAAAATAAGGTTGTTTCCAAGCAAAGCTTCTCCTTAAAGGGCTCCACCAAGACAATCGACGCCGCGGTAAGTGGTTGTGGCCTAGTTGCCCTCTAATTTTCCTAAAGTCTTTGGGTCAAGCTTCCTAGATGGCTGATATCTTGGGACCTTGGCCCTATTTTTTATTCTGCATGGGGCTGGGGCAAGGCGTAAATCTCGTCGGCCTGCCACGGGTGTTTACCATAGGCGCGAAAAAGCCTACCGTTTCTCACGATTCAATGATAATGAGAATGGTTATCAATAACAGGAAAAAGAGTCCCCTCGCTCTTTTAGGAGAACCGCATGAAAATTTTTTGTCTATTGGCTTTCGTACTTTCGCTCTCGACCGCTCAGGCCGCGACCAACAATGAAGTGGTCATCGCCCTCAAACCCGATAAAAATCCCGATGCCATGCTGGCCGAGCGAAATGATTTAGAAAAGTTCTTTTCCGAACAATTGAAGCTGAAAGCAAAAGTAATCATCCCCATGAGCGGAGCGGTGATTCAAGAAGGCCTATCCAACGGCACGATCGATTTGGCTTACGTCTCTGGAATGGAACTGATCAAAGCCGACAAAGTAGCCGATCTACTTTTGGCGACAAAAATTAAAGGCAAAACTTCCTATGAGAGTTACTGGGTAGTGGCCAAAGATAAGAACTATAAATCCATCGCAGACTTAAAAGGCAAGCCCGTGGCTTTCGCGAGCCGCACCAGCACCAGTGGATTTTTGATCCCTGTTTATGATTTGGTGAACAAAAAATTACTCAAAGCGAATGCTAATCCAGAAGATTTTTTTGGCAAAGGTAACGTTAGTTTTGGAACGGGATATGTATCAGCCATCGAGAAAGTGTTAAATGGCCAGGCCGAAGCGGCCGCCGTATCCGACTATGTAATTCTAGGTGACAAACACCTCAGCAAAGAAAAAAAAGCAAAGTTGGTTGTGCTACAAGCGCAAGGTCCGGTGCCAAGCCATATGCTGGCCGTGCGCAAAAAGCTCGACGACAAAACCAAAGATCAACTGCGCCAAGCGTTGTTGGCCTTAAACAGCAATGAAGGTTTGCGTGATCGTCTTTTTACCGCCGAGCTCACCACCACTACCAAAGAGGCCCAGCTCGATAGCTTGCGGGATGCTTTGAAAAAGACGGGAATTAAGCTCGAGTAAAATGTTACTCCAAGCCACAGACTTGCAACTCAAGCTCGGAGAGCGAACGCTCTTCGAGCGTCTTTCTTTTACTGTGCCAGCCAATTCCATTTTCGTGATCGAAGGTCCGTCTGGAGTGGGAAAAAGTTCCTTGATTCGTCTGTGCACCAAAGAATTGACGCCAGATCAAGGGGTCATTGATCGCCATGCACTTTGGGGAGAAATTCCGCAGCACTTGGCGCTGAATGATGAACTCAGCGCTGAACAAAACGTGCTGGTGGGGCAACTCAAAGGCCTTTCGCTTTGGGAATCACTGTTAGCTTCGAGTCAACCCCATACTCGGGCCATGCTCTCGGCCTTCGGCGTACCCACCGCCAGTGGACGACCGCTCAAAAAAATGTCGGGAGGCGAGCGACAGCGAGTAGCCATTGTGCGGGCGTTGCAGGAACCCTGGAAAATCCTTTTTGCCGATGAGCCCGTCTCACAACTGGACGAAGCAAATGCTGAGAAAGCAATGGAGGCCCTCTGTGCTGAGGCTCGCAATCGCGACGGCGCTTTGGTGGTGGTACTCCATCATGCAAATTTAGCCAAAAAATTTGGCACCCATTTTTTACGGTTGGGTGAGCCATGAAACGATGGATCACCTTTATTCTGTTTGCTGGATTGATCGTGTTTTCCCTGCCCGCTTGGGAAGGGTCGGGGCGCGATCTTTCGTTGTGGGATAACTTTGCACAATTCACCGCAAAATTTTTTCCCCCGGATTTCTCCGATTCGCAGGAACTATGGTTAGGCCTCAAAGAGACGCTTCAGGTTGGTATTCTGGCTACCACCATCGCCGCTGGGATCTCGCTATTTCTCGCATTATTGGGTGGACCATGGATGCCGCAATGGAGTCGGGTCACAGTGATTTTTTCATTGGCTACCATTCGCTCGATTCCCAGTTTGATTTGGGCGGTATTGGCCGTGGCAGTAGTGGGGGCCAACCCCCGCGCTGGGGTGCTTGCGCTGACTTTTTATTCGGTGGGATATTTGGGAAAATTTCTTTTGGATGATTTTGTGCACATTGATCATCAGCTGTGGAAGACCTATTTACGTTGGGGATTGCACCCCGTAGTGGCCTTTCGCTTTGGTTTCTGGCCGCAGCTCAAATCTCGTTACCTGGCTCACTGTGTTTGGATGTTGGAATACAATATCCGTTCGGCAAGCATCATTGGCTATGTAGGTGCAGGGGGGTTAGGGTTGCGGCTTTATGCCTACCAAGAGTTTGGTCAATGGAGTCGCTTGTCGGCCGTTTTACTGGTAATTCTGTTGATAGGAAGGATTTTTTAATTCGGCATGCGCAAATTTAAGCAAGGAAAAATTAAAATAGCGTAGATAAAATTTACGCGAAAGATATTAAAGGTAAAGATCGTTCTCTCAGCGAGTTTCGGGGCAAGGTTCTGCTAATTGTGAACGTGGCCAGCAAGTGCGGGTTCACACCCCAGTACGAAGGTTTGGAAAAATTGTACAAAGAGCTCAACGTGAAGGGCTTAGAGGTTTTGGGCTTTCCTTGTAACCAGTTTGGCAAACAAGAACCTGGCGACGAAAATGAAATCAAAAATTTTTGCAGCCTCACTTACGACGTAACCTTTCCCATGTTTGCCAAAGTAGAGGTAAATGGCGACAACACGCATCCGTTATATAACTACCTAAAATCCGGCAAACCCGGTTTATTGGGCACGGAAGCGGTAAAGTGGAATTTCACGAAATTTTTGGTGAATAAAGAGGGTGAAGTGGTGGGACGTTTCGCGCCCCAAGATGCGCCAGAATCCATTCGTTCGAAGATCCTGGAAATTTTGTAATAAGTTAAGAATTTCCACCGTTGACCGAAAAGAGAGCATGCAATTTTTGCTGCTCTTTTTTTTGTTTTTTGAAGGAATAGTTCCGGTGGAAATCGCCCACGCGGGTAAAGATTTTACCTTGTTGGGTCCGTTGCATTTTGTCCCCGAAGGCGGTGGGGATAAGAAAATGTTTCCGGCCGGAACTCAACTACGAGTCTTAGACATTCGGGGCGATCGAGTATTGGTAAAAATTGGTAAGACCACTTATTCCGCTGATCGTGAAGCCGCAGAATTCTACTTTGAATCGGGAAATGATCGCGAACGTTTCCTCTTGGGAGATGCCCTAAAGACCTTTGGATCACTGGAAGAGATTCTGGATAAAAATTGTTGTTTTGTCGGAGGGGCCGCTGATTCTTGTTACTGGCGTGACCCTCAGGGTGAGTGGAATGCCGAAGCTTCCATGGCCGCACCGATGGTGTGTCCGCTGGAAAAAGTGGATGTAGTGAAACGAATCTATGATGAACCCTATTCCACTGATTGCCGAAATCCGGGAAAGTATATTCAATTAGTGAAGGATGGCTGGAAATCCTGCGCACCGCCGCCGGTCTGCCAGGGCTCCATGGATGAGATCAAACGCCAGCAGGCCAATTGGCGCAAGCAAGAGAAGCAAGCTGAGTGCTCCAAACAGCCCAAACCGAAATTTTCCCATCAGCCGGAAGAAAGCTGTCTGTTAAAATTTGAAAAACCCATTCGTAAAATCGTCGTGCACCAAACCGATGGATATTCCCATCAGGGTCCCAACCATGTGTTTAACGTGCACCGCGATCGTGGCTACGACGATTTGGGCTATCACTATGTGATTGCCAAGGATGAAGGCGGGAAGTGGCGTGTATTTGAGGGGCGACCGCGGAAGTATGAGGGTGCTCATGGCGGACCGGGCTCGAATTCTGACTCACTCGCCATCGCCATTGCGGGTTGCTTCCGCACAGCACCCATTTCTCCCACCAAACCTTGTAAAGAATCCGATCGACCGCCACCCGAGGCGGTAAGACTGCTAACTAATCTGTTTGGCAAATTAAAAAAAGAAGTGAAAGACGAAAGCGGAAAACCCACGATTCAAGAGATTACTGGGCACGGTGAACATCGTTTTGCCGAAACCACCTGCCATTCGGATTGCCCTTCACCCGCCTGCCAATTGTTGGTAAATTCTTTGAAGGCCAGATTTTTCCCTGGAGGAAAGCCATGATCGTATCAATACTCTATTCATTTCTACTGGCCAACTTTATCGGCTTCGCGGCCGAGGCTGAGCTAGAAAAAAAGGCCATTGAAGATATTGCCCAACTTTACGTTCAGGCTTTTGACAATAAAGACATGGCGCAATTGAAGCGGGTCGTGAGCACCGAATTTCTCGAAAGCTTAGGGGGCGAAAAGAATTTAGTAGAGCAGTGGAAAGCTGTGCCTGAACGAAAAGATCGCACCGTGGATGGCATCCTCTTTTTCGCCCTCGGCGATCGCTATTTTTTTCAATTTCAGGTGAAAAATTCCAAGGGCAAAGTCGAAGAAAGCATGAGCGATGAAGAGTGGTTTCAGCTGCGCAAAGTAAATGGAAAAAACTGGCGAATCGTTTCCAAAGAATCGGATTTTGCCCAGCCGTAAAACTTTTTCGTACTTACCTCACTGTCGGTGGTTTTGGTTGCCACTCTTTAAGATCCGATTTTTCCTAACTTATGGATTTTATGAGTTAAAAATTCATTTTATGTCAATGGATTAGGGTTTGACTTGCTGCGCATACTCCGCTAAGTTC
>CAYZLH010000157.1:0-6533 GCA_964478795.1 uncultured Bdellovibrionales bacterium
TCCGTGGTTGGATTGGCGCTCTCGTGATTACCACGCCCAAAGGTCTTTATGTGGATGGAGTTGTGATTCGCTCGGCCGCGCAAAAGGCTGGCCTGCAATCCGGTGACCGAATTTTAGAAATGGATGGAAAAAAAATAGAAGCACGGGAAGAAATGGAAAAATCCCTGGACGGGAAACGACCGGGTGAAAAAATTCAACTGCTTGTGGAGAGGCCGGGACGAATTATTGCCAAAAAACACACCATCACCATTACGCTCGGATCTGAACCCGTTGGCGCAGAAATTCCGCAAGGGATTCTCTAATGGCTCTTTTAGACGGTGAAGTAAAACAGACGACCCTTTGTTTCGTGATCGACAAAAAAACCAATTGTCTGCTGATGATTGAAAAACGCCGTGGCCAAGGTGCGGGCAAATGGAATGTGCCCGGTGGCAAAATTAAAAAAGGCGAAATTGCCGATCTCGCCGCCATTCGGGAGACAAAAGAAGAAACGGGGATTGAGCCCATCGACGTACAGAAACGGGGTGTTTTAGAATTTTATTTTCCCAAAAGCAAAAGCTGGGACAACATCTGCCAGGTATTCATTTCCTACGCCTTCCGCGGAGAATTAGTCCCGGAGACAGAGGAGTGTTTTGCTCACTGGGTACCTCTAACCAAAATACCCTACGAAAAAATGTGGGACGATGATCAACACTGGGTGCCTGCCCTGTTAGCCGGTAAAGAGCTCCATCGAATTTATTGGTTTGATGAAAAGGACCAAATGGAGCGGGAAGAAATCCAAGATCCTGGATCAAATTACGCCCGAAAATAACGGCTTAAGACTTCATTTTCTCAGGCGTTTTTCCGATAAATACAGTGTGAAGTTTATCCTTTTACTCCTATTCATTTTCTCTCCACTAGGGCATGCCTGGCCACCGGAAGTGGCGCCGGAATTGAATTTTTCCAATGCCGATCTGGAACGCGGTTGGCGCGGGCAAAGAGATTCTGCCGACACCTCAAATCCAGAAAATCTTCGCTACCAAAAAATGTTCAAAGAAAAGGTGGCCACCAAATGCCCTACCTGCACGATTGAATTGATGTCTGATCGTTATGGTGAACCAAAGTATCGAGTAAAACTACCCGACGGATGGTATTTTGATATCACCATGGATCCGAGCGTGATTGAAATCACGGCGAAACCCATTCCTTTGCATGAGATGCCAGCGAAGAAGGAAGTCATGAATTCGCTGATCTGGGATACGGCAAAAGATTTGAAACTCCAAGGAGACGGGGCCGGCCACCTAAACTACGGCATAACCTCGACCTTCGGCGATGATGCTCGCCTCTTTCGCAATTTTATGGCCGATTATCTAAACAACCCAGGACTCAGCGCCGGAGTTTTCGACTATGTCGATCGTGCAAATGCGCCACATCCTGAAGAGTTGGGCAGCGCCCAGAAAAAAGCTCTCGCTGATCTTTTTCGCGACTTTGATCCCGACAAAAAGAGCATTAAGGATTTTGCCAAAGTTCTCTATGAAAAGGTCTATTTCAAATCTACGGTATTCGGGGGTTACGATGGCGAGCCACCGGAGAAATATCAATCACTCAATATAAATTCTATCGCCAAAGAGGGCGACTCCTGGCCACGCCTGGAACTTAGATCCATTGGTATGCAAGCCAACGCCGATGAGTTAGAAAAATTATCGGCACTATTTGCCGCCAGAATCAAATACCTAAAGTCCCAGCCGGGAGTTATTCCCTATGTGGGAGATAGAAAATTTGGCGCCAGAACTCCGGCCTCGATGGTGGAGGATTTCTATCGTTACGTAACAGAGAGCGGATTAAAGTGGGAAGACTATCGAGAATTCGTGGCCAAACGGCCGAATATGCAAAATGCTTTGACTGCTTTTGAACGCACTTTGGCAACAAAGAAGGTTCCATCAGCAGCGACTTTTGCTGTCGAATCAAAACAGAATTGCTCTGGCTTTTTTCGGTTACTAAACTAAGAAAATCTTAACGAGAGTCTCTAGTTCGACCTTCGGCAGGAACGGGATCTTCACCCTCATCTACCCCACTAGCGTGATCTTTTTTAAACACCTTCCAGACTTCCCATAGTTTTTTCTCTGGCGAATAAAAATCTCGAGTGTATCGGCAGCTGGAAGCGATGTTCATCGCAAGAGCAAACGGATCTTCAATAACAAAGAGTTCTTCCTTTTTGTAACCAAACAACTCACGATTTTGTAGACGAAGCGATTTATCCCAATTAGATATTTCGGAATTTAAACGCGTAGCCTCTTCACCACAAACTGTCCCTAATTTACTAATACACGATGACTTGGCCATCTCCGCGCAGGAGAAATTGGGTTTTTCAATACACGCTCCGGGGACCAAATCCACGCACTTGTTCATGTACTCTTGGGAGCACTTCGTCGCCTTGGCGTCTTTGAAACTTTTCACGAACTTTTCGCAGGCACCGGTTTGATAAGTAACCAATCGTTTATTGGCATCTTTGCCATCGTTGTAGCCAAGCTCAATATCTTCCAAAAAACAATTGTCTCTTTTGTCGTAGGAAAAAGTTCTAATGAGAGTCGATTTCTGGGGATTTTTATCCCCAAAAAGAGGCGAAATATGAATCAGTTTTTTGGGTTTCCCATCAACCTTCTGGAGCTCGTAAATGTGGGTCCCCGGCGCTCGATCCTTAGCTTGAACTACTATCTTATCCAAGGTCGGCGACATGGATCGTGAAATTACAGCGCCAAGCTCCTTGGGAATCGATAAGCTCCCATCCTTTTGAATTTCGTATTCTTTTGCCGACCCGGCTCCATCGGACCGAGGATTACAATGCTTAAAATCGTACCCCGCCATCGTAGGCGACGATACCAAGAGTAGAGCAAAAAATACCTTCATGAGTTCTCCATTCTTCTTCTATTTGAACACAAAGAAATCCGAATTGGGAAAGGATCTCAAGTGCTCTCACACGGCACCGGAGGAACCGTTGAAACCATTAAACTATTCGGATTCACCTTCCGAGAGGTTTAGTATGAAACCAGCGGTTTTCGCAAAAAACCTTGCGGCCCTTCATCCGGCGGGACCGGCCCCTGACTCGTCCGGGCCGTATGGCAATTTTGGTCGTATTAACGGACAGCATCCGTGGAAATATGCAGTGCCAAATGGTTTTATCGATTACCCGGCCCGAATCCTGCGCAAATCAAAAATTGTCTATTTTAACTTTTCTTTGGCAAAGGAAATGGGGCTGATTGAAAAGACCCATCCCCATGTGCTCAACGCAGAGCTCGAAAAAGCACTGATCGAAACATTCGCCCTGCGCATTCTCAACGAATACGACCAACTTACAGGCCTCAAGGTCAAGAAACAGGATCTTAAAACTCATCGCTATATGGCCACCCGCTATCTCCAACTCCAACACTCAAATAAGACAGGGGTGACATCCGGAGACGGACGAAGCATTTGGAATGGTCAATATTTAAATTCCGAAGGTGAAGCCTGGGACATTTCCAGCTGCGGTACCGGCGTAACACAGCTGAGCCCCGGTTTCGCAGCAGAAGGAAAACCGATTAAGACGGGAGACAAATCCGTCTCTTACGGCTCTGGACTAGCTGATGTCGACGAAGGGTTAACAGCGGCGATTTTAAGTGAAAGCTACCACGCTCGAGGGGTTCTTACCGAACGAACCCTCGTTGTAATCGAGGGACCAGAAGGCCGCGGCATTAATATCCGCGCTGCTCGAAATCTATTGCGACCCTCGCACCTCTTTCTTCACCTAAAGCAAAACAACCAGTTAATGCTAAAGTCAGCATTAGACTTTTACATTGCCCGGCAAATCCACAATAGAATCTGGACGGAAATTCCGAGAGACGTCGACAAATACGAAGCCTTCCTTTTTCGGCTTGCGGAACAATATGGAAAATTTACGGCCCAGTTAGAAGATCAATATGTGTTTTGTTGGTTGGACTGGGATGGCGACAATATGTTGATGGATGGGGGTATAATTGATTATGGATCAATACGTCAGTTTGGCCTATGTCATCACCAGTATCGCTACGATGACGTTGATCGCTATTCCACCAACCTGAAAGAGCAAAAGAAAAAAGCTCGATACATTGTGCAAACTTTCATTCAGCTAGTTGATTTCGTAAACACCGGGGTAAAAAAGGACCTCAATCACTTTTCAAAGCATTCCGCCTTGGATAAATTTGATCGTTGTTTTCGGGAGACCCAACTAGACTCTCTCTTGAAACGATTTGGACTTTCTTCTTCACGACGACGAGCTCTACTGAAGCGACATCTAGCCTCCGTCGAATCCTTCGAAAAAATTTACCGCTTCTTCGAAAGAAAAGAAAGTGGCCGTGGAGTTAGAAAAACGCCAGACGGAATTAACAATCCAGCCATCTTCTGCACGAGGTCTCTGCTAAAAGAGCTTCCTAAGAAAATTCTAATAAAAGAACAAAAAGTTTCACCGCGAGAATTTATCGATCTGATGCAAACGCCCTTTTTATCTAAAAAAGAGGCCGCGCGTGAAAACTACTACTCGAGTTATGCAAATCGATTTCAAGAAGAATACTTAAACCTTATCCGTAAGGCACATCACGGAGTTTCGCTACGTCGGGCAATACTTGAAACGGCAATGCGCGCCTCTAAAGAAAATGCAACCAACTTCGCAACCGGTGATGCAATCATTTATCTGGTTGATGAATTATTAAATAAGAAAAAACAAATAAGTCGGAATGAATTTTTAAAATTAATTGACTCTATTATTCAGCATCAAAAAGGCGCACCGGTAAAGTTTAAGCTAAGAAAAAAGACACGAAAAATCTACGATTCGATCATCGAGATCGTCGAGTCACATCGCTTTACTCTTTAGATTCAAATTTTTCAGGATGAGATCGCTGACACGGTTCGGTTGTAAGTGCATGAGTGTAAATTCGATTTATAAGAGGATATTTTTCCAAATCTACTTTGAAACGCCAAGCCGAGTAACACTGCGGAATTAAACAAAGATCGGCAAGTGTTGGTTGATCTCCATAGGAAAAACTCCCAGCCTTCCCATGAGATCGTAGTAACTTTTCATAGACTGTCAATCCACGCTCAATCCAGTGAACAGTCCACTGATCCTGCTCGAGCTTATCACCCGAGTGTCGTCTGACCACATCCAGGTTTTGCAACGGCTGAATTCCCGAATTTACGGTTTCCGCCAACTGTCGAATCCTAGCGCGATCAAAGCTATCCCCTTGAAAAAAGGATGGGGAGGGAAAATTTTCTTCAAGCCACTCCAGAATCGCCAAGGACTCTCCGATTGGAGCGCGATCATCTGCATGCAAACTGGGCACATAGCCCGAGGGATTTACGGAAAGATAGCTTTCTTTTTTTTCTTCACCGGATAATAGATTTATTGGAAGTATCTCAACCTTTAGCCCCTTGACTTCAAGACCATAGCGCACTCGCCAAGACGCACTTGATCGCCAATAATGAAAAAGCTTAAGCTTCATTCTTTTGATTTCTTTTTCGAGGCCACTGATCGCTTGCTTTTTTCATCGCCGCGAGCACTGGAATTCGGCGGATAGTACTTTAATCGCTGTCCGGGGTGAATTTTTCCCCGTTTAATTCCGTTCGTTTTCATTAGCGTTCGAACAGAGGTGCCAATTCTTTTGGAGATTAGGGAAAGATTGTCACCTCGTCTTACTACATAGATTTCATAACTTTGATTGCGTCCGGAACTGGCATATTCCCGTTGATCGGAACGAGGACGAGACTTTTGCAAATCCGCAATTTCCTGCTTCTTCGCTTCAAATTTTGCAAATTCACTTTTGGGCACATATATGTCTACTGTCCCACCATTTCTGGCCACGGGTGCTACACCCCGAAGTAGATCTTGGTTCCATCGCTTCAGCACTTCCATTGAAGTTCCAGTAATTTTCACCAAATCACTGAGTCGAGCACCAGACGGTACCGCCACCGTCTCAAAGTCTTCCCAACGGGCTTCGGGAGTGAGACTTACTTCAAAGCCAAAGCGCTTCATGTTTTTTCCAACAATGTGTGCCGCCAAAAATTTGGGCACATAATTGAGAGTTTCTTTGGGCAGAAGTCCAGCCTCGGCAAGAGCCCAGAAGTCCCGAGTCTTCCCTTTCATAATTGACCGAACGATTCGATGTTCTCCAGCATTGTAAGCCGCCAGGGCTAAATACCAAGAACCGAAGACGTTATTTAAATCCTTCAAGTAGCTAGCGGCAGCTTCGGTAGATTTGATCCAATTTCTGCGCTCATCTACTTGGTTATTCACAATCATCCCGTAGTTTCGCGCTGTTCCTGGCATAAATTGCCAAACGCCTACAGCTTTGGCCCTAGACTTAGCGTGCGAGACAAAACCACTTTCGATCATCGCTAAGTAATATAGCTCTGCAGGTACTTCGTTCTCCTTTAGTGACTGCTCAATATGCGGCTTCAATGCTTCGCCGCGCTCAAAATAACGTTGAGTTCTTTCCCTCTCACGAACAGTAAAAAACTTAATCCACTGCGAAACCGCCCGATTGATTTCAATG
>CAYZLH010000158.1:0-6493 GCA_964478795.1 uncultured Bdellovibrionales bacterium
GAAGGTAGGACGGAAGTTCTGATCTTGGTTAATAAAAAGACTTGCGAGGTTAATCGCATATTGAGTAAATTTCTTAATAGCATTAGCTTCATCATCAGCAGTGACTGACCATTCTTGAGCTGATGTGTTCACCAGAGTAGGTGTCCACGCATCTTCTTTAGCGCCATCAATTCCTGATAAGTCATTATATTTCAATGAAACGGTGCAGTAGTTTTTAACGGTAGGAGCGCCACCGATACCAACTTCTTTATCGGTATCAGCAGGAGCTGAACCAGTTAAAGCACCAGTTTCTGCGTTAAAGCCTTCTAGATCATAACTAGTAATAGCTTGAGCAACAGTTTGTTGTTCTGACGCACCAGGAAGCAACGTAGGAAGACCGTCAATCGGTAATCCGCCGCCTGTATAAATACCAGACGCACTGTTATTCGATAAGATAGCACCGTTTAATGAGGTACTGCCATTCGTGAGAATATCACGGAAGATAGCAGGTACTTCACGCGCAGCAATATCAACTAACGCTTCTTTGCCGTTGTTTCGGCGTAAAACACCGAAGTCAACGCTATCTTCAACGCTGATTTCTGCCCATTCTGATTTCCAGCGTTTGTGATGTACTTTTGAGGTATATTTACCGCTACGATCTTCACCAGGAGCGGAGAAGCGCGGTACGAAGCGACCAACTTCAATAGGCCCTTCTAAAGCGTCACCAGATTGGTTGCGCTCTACTTTTGCTTTATTAAATAAGACGGATAAGAAAGGGTTATTTTCGACTACACTGTCGATAGCGCCTTTCTTGTAATTCGTGATTGTCGTTGCCGACAGGGCATCTAAAACACCAGCCATATTATGGCCTCCTTAGAGATTATGCGTTCTGGCTTTCCAGTTCGCTGATTTTATGAAAGAATGCAGGGTCTGATTTACTGACACCATTTTTAGTGGCCCATGCTTTGGCCATTTCATATGGGTCAGATACAGTACGAGCCGGAGCATCTTTGGTTATGGACGCACGCCCTTTAGCTAATTGCTGTTGGGTTTCTGCGGCATTCGCTTTGACACCCAATTCCGTAAGCTGTTGCTTTAACCGCGCATTTTCTTCATACAGTGATCTGTTCTGACCAAATATGCGAGCATGGTGTTTGACGACTTCATAAGCTTCGTCAGTTCCACCTAACCGCTTCAGCATATCATTCATCGGTTCTTCAAACTCTTTGAAGATAGGACCGAGAGTTGGGTCTTTTAGATCGTTCTCAACTTCTTGCGAAGCCTTGAACTCTGTCATCTTTTGATTCCAGAACTGTTCAAACATGGGTTGAACATAAGAGCCAATAGCCTTACCAGGATTAATAGAGAAGTCGCGCTGGAATTGCTGTGTATGTTGAGCAAATCCATCTAACGCTTCTTGCTCTTGCTCAGTCAAGGTGCTATAGATCAGATTCTTCTGCTGATCTCGCCACATCTCCCCCTGTTCAGGAGTGAGACCTTCTGGCGGTTTCATATTATTTAAGCGTTGTAACTGTTGACGGACAAGATCAGCCTTCTGTAAGATAGGCTGAAACTTAGTAGCATGTTCAGGATGACGAGGATCAAATAGTTTCAGTTTTTGCTGTTCAGCTAACTGAGCCTGTCGTTCTCGTTCTTGCTGCATGCCAGCAAGTTGTTGTCGCGTTTGTTCGTAATTACGTTTGAGTTCCGCCATCTGGCGGCCCCATTGTGACTTCTCATCACGTAAACGCTTAAACGTTTCTGGATCAATCTCTTGAGATTGCGCGGTTGAAGCAACATCTTTCGGGGTTGTCAAAGACTGATCTTGCTGATCGTCCTGACGAGCTTCTGGCTGGGCAGACGAATCACTTTGATCCGCACTGGCATCAGCTACGTTCTCATTCGCCGTGTCAGAAGGGGCCGTATCTGGCGCGTTCTGCTCTGGCATCTCAGAAGGGGCTTGAGCCTCTGTGCTGAGTTCATTTTCTTGGTCTGTTGACATATGTCAACTCCTTTTGTGACAAAATTTGTCACTGTATGTAGAATGAGAGATCATGCGGAATGCACAAAGTGTCATTCTACGGTGATTATCTAAAGATTTCGCAACCTTGCCGCTTTGCTTTTTCAATTAGCTCATAGCGGCTTCTGCAATAAGCATAGCTGCTTTTGCCACGTGTATCACGTTCTAACTGTGGTATGTAGCGTCCACGACCGTTTTCTTCATACTCCCAATTACTGTCAGCAGGAGGGTTTATCCGAATGTCTGCCGTTATTTCCGTACGAACATCGTTAGAACCACACGCTGGGCACGGATGATGATTTTCTTTCATCATATGCTGTTGTTCCCAAATATGGTCACATGATTGACAACGTGTGTCGTATAACGGCATAATCAGCCTTATTGGAATTGACCAGCGGATGCAGCGGCCACACCTTGGTCTGGTTGTTCAGATGGCTTTGATGGATTACCACCTGGAGGAGGTAACATCGGAGGCATCATTAAAGACTCTATGACAGTTTTCTGGTATAATTTAGCAGCGTTCTGGAAGCTTTGTGAATAGCGATTTAATGAAGCAAATTCAGCAAAGGCAGCAGCAATCATTTGAAGACCACCAGGACCAGGACCAATAATCGGAGCTAATGCAGAGAAAAATAGATTAAGATTCTCCACTTGTGCTTCTTGGTCGATAACCCGCATGCTACTTGCTTCAATTTCCCGTGAAGCCGAATTGATCCAATCTTCCATCACAATGACACGAGGAGGGCCTAATTGTTCTTCAATTTGTTCAGGCGTTGGCGGTGGAGTTGGCATCATGCCCATCGCTATCTCTTGTTGTGACTGCATGATAGCTTGTTGCATCATCATGTTCGCCTGTTGCATGCGAATCATGTTGTCTTGTTCTTTCATCTCAGCATTACCAATATCAGCCCATAACGCACCAGCTTGCGGCCCAAATAACTTACTAATATCTTCACTACTCATTAAGTAACGCGCAATGAAAGCGAGTGATTCAGTTACCTGATTAAAGAAGACACGGAATTGTTTTTGCATGTCTTCAACACGAGACATAGAGCGTGTAGCTTTTAATTGTGCATCTTCTGCGGTACGTATCTGGCGTGTATCTTGACCAGAGCGCATGAGGTCGTTAAGTCCAATAGCGTCTTCTAGCGCACGATTGGTAATAGCCCATGCCCTGTCAAATTCGGCCATACCAGCATCAAGCATTAACGGTTGTAATAGTTTCTTGACATCAGGATCAACGCCAGGAGGTATAGTAACATCAATAATACCAGCATCAGCTTGCTCACCTATACCCATCGCATCTTCTGTGGCTGTATTACTCATTTGTGAGCCACGTATCTTAGTGCGCACAAATGTCATGTGAGCCGTACGTTTAACTCGATTTAAGTACGTTGTGTAGACCCAATTCAACGCTTTCAGATGACATAGACCTGGTTTAATAGGACTAATAGACCATATACCTTCATCTGGTAAACGGAAATCAAGGTAGCGGCATGGCCACGCATCAATCATAAAAAACGGTATTTCCCAATCCGTCTTTGCTACTAGCTTACCTTCGCAAATGATAAACTTTTTAGGACTATCATCTAGTTCCATCTCACCAGTTTCACTATTCTTTTCTAATACATCTTCTTTTGTCTGACAATAATTATGGACGCCAGTTCTAAAATACATTTCATAGTATTCAATTATATCACCATTAGTATTACTAGCTTTAATTTCATCTATGTTTACAAGAGCATCTGCACCAATGGCTTTCTTAAATTCAAAGCGAGGCTTACAGCGTTTACGCGCTATCCAGTTAATTTCTTCTGGACACTTAGCATCAGGGTCCATAAAGAAATTATCTACAGAATCGTAGATAGCGTACGGTATTCCTTTTCTCGCATTCCACCCAAACCACAGCATGCCACGACCGGATTGTAGTGCTTGATTTAAAGATTTACGTAATGAGGTCTCTAAGTTCCCCTTACGCATGCAGTAATCTAATACTTGTTCTTCTAACTTAAACCGTTTCAAATCCCATTGATCTGGCTCATTCTGAGCATTTACTTGTACATCAGGATTCTGTGGGTAAAGATGTGCGCCAAAGATTTCTACGTACTCAGATACACGGTTTATTTCCGCCTTCATATCTCCGTGATCTAGCCGCCATCCGGTATAAAATTTATTATACGCACCATCTTTATCGTAAGCAAATTGACGGACTTCTTTAAACGTCTCTATGAAGCTCTGGCGTTCTGGACTATTCTTAGCTCTATCTAATAAACCTTTCAGTTTAGTGGCAACGTAATTTTTATCAACGTCTTCCATAGTTAGATACCCATAACGTATATTTCAACGCCTTGGCTTGCTTTCGGTTTTAAAATACGAATAGGATCAATGTATAGTATGTCATTGACTTTTGACGTTGATGCTACCATTGTGATAGGAGCGTCAAAAAGAGAACCGTAAATCTCTACTGGTTTCTCATTCTTGTTATTACGTACTTCTATAGCTATTTTGTTATGAGTCTGAAACTCTAACGGCATGCATGCTTTTGCATCCACTTTCCAGCGGTACACACGTGGCGCGTTAGTATTAATACGTTCCCAATTAGCCATATAGCCCTTTCAATACGTTATCAGGGTGACAAAATTTGTCACCTGTTATTATGCTTTGGCTTGTTTCACTAGCAGCTTCGTCTTTTCATCCTGTGCTTTAGAAAGCTCATTTTTCAACAATGCTACCTCAGCTTCACTCATGGAGTTCTTAGCTGTTTCAATGCCACGTACCGTTTGTGCTAAAGCACGGCCAGTGTTGACAGCACGCATGATGGCAGGAGCGGCAGCACCAGCTCCAGTGATAAGTGCCATTAAAGCGGCCATTAAAGTACTGACTGTTCCACCACCAGATTCATGCGCTGACTTAGCAGCATCAGCGGCATCTTGCGCGGCCTTAGCGGTAAGTTGTGCAGCTTCTAAAGCTTGCTTAGATCCTTCAATAATTGGCTTAGCTTTTTCAACGCCTAACGTATTTACTAGATTCTCAGCACTAGCAACGATAGCTTCCGCACGGGTTACTTCAGCTTGCGCACGATCAGCGATTTCCTGTGCTCTGCGCACTTGTTCGCCTGTGCAGCCGGATAGTAAAAGAATAGCGAATAGGGGGAGTAGGTATTTCATTTGTTTCTCATTTCTTTAAGGATTTCATTAAGTACATTTTCAATGCGTTCCATGCGCCTGTCAGCCTGTTCCAGTGTTCTCTGTGCCGACTCTTTCAAGTTTTCTTGCTGTGTTTTTAATATGGCTATTTCTTTGTCATGCGCCCATATGGAGCCATGAGCAAAGCCAACCCCGCCAATAATAAGAGGGATGATGAGCCAGGAGAACACAGAACGTAAAGTAATTTTGCTATCATTTTGCGGCATCGGCTTCACCGCTTGGCTTTTCTTGTTTTTCTTTCACAAACTTAGAGAGAATAAGCAATGCCTGCTCAATCATCGCATAATCACCACGGGTTAATTGACCTGACTTGCGCGGGTCTGTGGCTTGGTTTAATATTTCTATGGATTGTTCGGGGGTCATAGGTTTTCCTTAGTCATGTCATGAAGTAAGATAGTGATCGATTTAATAGCCTGTTTTACATCTGCCGCCATTGCAGTGCCGGGGTCATAATTTCGTAAAAATAATTTAGCCTGCTGTATTTTCGTTCGCTCTGTGTTTTGATCTGATTCGCGTGCAAGCACCCGCGAATTGTCGTCAGTCCAGGCACCATTTACGAATCGCGCATGTGCAGGCTTGATCGGCGCAAAATTAATTTGCGTAGAATTAGGACGATTCGCGTCTTCGTGCCAGCCGACAAGAAAACCCTCGCCATCGTATTCATAGTATTTTTCCGCGCTTGAAATTGCGCAGCATAATAAGAGTAGTAGTAAAAATCGCATAGTGAGTGTCCTTATTTGTTACCAGTCGGTCATTGGGCAGGAGTAGCTAGCGCTCATTCTAATAGTAGTATTATCGAGACCATACCCCGCTGAGCCTTGAGCAGTAGTCCAAGCGCGTGTGTAGCTGCCGCCGTCAATGTTTGGCAAGAGCAAGCAAACGTTCGAGGTATCATATAGTGACACCCACCCGAATCCTGGCGTAGATGATTTACTGACCGAGACAGTTCCGAGGTTAGAGGCATTGGAATCCTCCGCTGTCGTGTACGGTGTTTGGTAATTCGTGTCAGCTATGCCAATCGGAATTTGGTAGAGGTAGGTGCCTGATCCGAGAGTACCTGCCGCAGTGTGAATATATTGGAAATTGCAGTGGATCGACGGACCTGCGCGCCGCCAGTAAATACGGTCCTTCGTAGTGGTGCCTTTTGTCGGGTTAGTTGTTACGGCAGTTATTGTGATTGCCCCTGCATCAACCCACGGCGTGTCTAAATTTAATACCAGCGGCTGCCAATCCGTGCCGTCCCATTGCAGCAAGACAACGTTCGTATGTAATAAAACTAAATAACGGG
>CAYZLH010000159.1:0-6417 GCA_964478795.1 uncultured Bdellovibrionales bacterium
TCTTTGAGCGAATCTTGCCTTTGGAAGGAAAGCTAGTATCGAAACCATTCGTGCAAGTGGGCACCGAACTGGCGGCCCTGGAGTGCATTCGCTTTGGCACGACCACCGTCAATGAAATGTACTTTTATGCGGAAGAAACCGCCAAGGTTTTGGAAAAAGCTGGTCTACGCGCCATAGTATCCCAAACCATGGCCGATTTTCCTCTGCCCGAGGATAAGGACTTAGGCACAGACAAGTTTGCGCTCGTAGATCGCTTGCGGAAGAAGTTTCCCGGACCCCGTGTGCAAATCGGCTTGGGCCCCCACGCGCCCTACAGCTGCAGTGATGAACTATTGCAAAAAGTTCGCGATGCGGCCCGTACCTGGCAGTTGCCTGTTCATATTCACGTAAGCGAAACGCAAAAGGAAGTGGAAGATTCGCAGAAAAAATTTGGGCTGAGTCCAGTGGAACGCTTGGAAAAATTGGGATTCTTGGGCCAACACGTGCATTGCGCCCATTGCGTGCATTTTTCCGAAAAAGATCGCGCGATTTTTCAGCGGACAGGGGCCACAGTAATTCATAATCCAGATTCTAACGCTAAGTTGGGATCGGGAATTGCTCCTATTTCGGACTATGTGAAAAGAGAAATCCCCGTGGGATTCGGTACTGATGGGTCGGCGAGCAATAATGATTTAAGCATATTTGGGGCGATGGATTTGGGTACCAAGCTGCAAAAACTAGTAAGTGGCGACACTACAGCTTTTACAGCGGCCCAAGCGGTTTATGCCGCCACCCTGGGCGGCGCTAAGGCACTGGGATTAGATCACGAAACGGGAAGCCTGTGTGTGGGCAAGGCTGCCGACTTCGCGCTCATCAATTTGAACTTTCCACATCTCCAACCCTATAACGATCTACTGAGCCATTTGGTCTACGCCACGCAGGGCTTAGAAGTGGATACGGTGGCCGTGGATGGAAAGATTCTTTTTCAAAAAGGGAAATTTACGACGCTGAATGAAAAGGCCATTTACCAAAAGGCCGAGGCTTGGCGAAAGAAGATCGCTAAATCGCTCGAGGAAATTAAATGAGAAAAGAAATTCTCGACGTTTGCCAGCGCTTACATCAACGAAATCTCTTGGCCGCTGCCGATGGCAATGTGAGCGTGCGACTCTCTGATGAGGAAATTCTTTTTACGCCCTCGGGAGTGAACAAGGCCAGAATTCGTGAATCCGATATCGCCGTAGTTACCCTCGATAATAAAATACTGCAGGGCAATCCCTCCGGCGAACGCTTAATGCATCTCGAGGTTTACAAGCGTTGCCCCAAAGCCAAGGCCGTGGTGCATGCCCATCCGCCAACGGCCATTGCCTTTACGGTGGCCCATCCGGAATGGAAGGAGCTTCCAGCAAAGTGTTTGAGTGAAGTGATCCTAGCTTTGGGATCCGTGCCCGTGGCCCCTTATGCTCGACCTGGAACAGTGGAGATGGGCACGGTGCTTGCGCCATTTCTTCCGCAACGTCGAGTGATTCTGTTGGCTCGGCACGGGGCAATTTCCTGGGGCGAAGATTTAGAAGAGGCTTATAACGGGATGGAGCGCTTGGAGCATATTTCGATCATTTTACGGAATGCCTTAACGATGGGTGCACTGACTGAGCTCCCCGAGGAAGAAGTTAATGTTCTGAAGGAAATGCGGAAGAAATTAGGAGAACGCACTCTGTGAAAGATCTACACTCGCTCGGCTTACGACGAATTAATGGCAAGCTAGAAATTTTGGACCAAACCAAACTTCCCCATGTGGAGGATTGGATTCAAGTGCGGGACGCCGAAGCCATGATTGGTATCATCCAACGCTTGGCCGTACGCGGGGCACCACTGATCGGTGTGGCCGCCGCTTTGGCTCTGTCACTCGAAAAAGGGAAGCAGAATTTAAAGCTGAAAGCACTGGCCTTGCGCGAGGCTCGCCCCACAGCAGTGAATCTGATGCACGCTATGGATAGAATGATGAGGGTATTGGAAAAAGATGGCGAAGACGCCATTCCAACTGAAGCCGAGCGGATCTTCGACGAAGATGTTCGTCTTTGTTTGGCCATGGGGCAACGGGCGGCTGAGGTGATTCGCGACGGAGAGTCAATCATTACTCATTGTAATACTGGTGGACTCGCCACTGCGGGAGTGGGAACGGCTCTTGGCGGAATCCGTTTGGCGGCCGAGAGCGGTAAGAAAATTCATGTTTATGTGGATGAGACGCGTCCGCTGCTTCAGGGCTCTCGTTTGACGACCTGGGAACTGGCGCGATTAAAGATCCCCTTCACTTTAATTTGCGACAATATGGCGGCTTTTTTACTTTCGAAAGGCCAAGCACAACGGGCTTTTGTTGGTGCGGATCGAATTGCTGTGAATCGCGATGTGGCCAATAAGATCGGAACCTATGGCTTAGCCGTACAATGCAAATTTCACCATGTTCCTTTTTACGTGGTGGCCCCGTCTACTACCTTTGATCCACTTTGTAAAACAGGCAAAGAGATTCCCATTGAAGAGCGTAATGCTGAGGAAGTGATTGGCGAACGTGGATACGCTCAGGCAAATGTTTGGAATCCGGCCTTTGATGTGACCCCGGGTGAGCTTATTGAGAAAATATTTTTCGAGGACAAAGCATTATGATGTTTTTTCTTTTCTTCGTGGGCCTAAGTTTTGCTCAAACTGAAACTGTATTCCGCGGTGATGCAACGATCGTCAATGGAATCTATGGTGATCTGCTTGGTACCGAAATTGTAATGCGGGAAAGTAATTCGGAAATATCTTTTTGTGGACGCAATATTTTTTCGGGAAATCGAGTCGGAAAGATTGATAAAAAATGGGAGCGTTGGGGTAAGTACTTGCACATCGGACGCACCCGTGAAGGCGTTTATGAAAATAATCGTTTAGAAGTTGTGCGAAATTATCGTAGTACCAATGGTCCAGAAACCCAACGTATTACGTTGGTGATCGGCGAAGGCGTTTTTGTGTATTCCTTCAAAGATAGTCAGGTGGGCGGATTTGAGGTGGAGGGAAAAATTCAACAAGCGCCTTCACCAGAGTTACGGCAGCTTTGCTACTAATGAATCGCCGACGCGAAGTTTTCCGCCATTAGAAATTGAAAAGTATACGCCGAATAACACTCGACCGTTGTGATTGCGAAGCGTTGACAACGTTTTTAGTGGTTCCACTAAACGTTGGCCTGACTCCGGTGCCACGTTTACAATCGTGCACCTAGTGCACGGTTTTTCCCGTGTTAGCTGCATTCCCGAATGTTCAAGTATCGCCCATTCATCTTCGGCCCAGGCCCGATCACCATCCACCACAATGTTGGCGCGAAATCTTTCCATTCCCACCGGCTCGGAAAGATGACGATTCAATTCCTCCAGACTAGCTTGATTGCAAATGAGTAGGGGGAGCGTATCGACAAATCGAACAGATACGCCGTGGCTTGGAACTCTCGGTTTCGCAATCTGGACGAACTGCAACGACTTTCCAAAATTACGCTGAAACCATGCTTTTTCTTTTCCATCCGAATAGGCTACGGGAAGAGTTTCTTTCCAAACGGTAGCTGGTTTTTCCAGACTGCAAACAGGTACCGGAAAACTTTCCTCACCAAACTGAATCCACAAATTTTGATCCCGCCAAAATGGGTGTAAAAGGCTAAGTTTTGGGATCTCCCTTTGGGTAACAAATTTACCCGTTTCATCCACTAACATCCACTCACGGTCCCAGCGTGGTCCTTCAGCGAGTATATCCAATTCAGACGCCGTGACCGGACCGAGGGATTTTACCGGGTAATAGGTAAGGGAAAGGATCTTCATTCTGCAGTTAATCCTAAATGAGTGGGGGGAAAACTCAAGAAAAGAGAGGGAAATTCCGAAAAAACTCTATGGGAAATCGATTATTTCTAAAGTTTGCCTTAGCGATTTGGTGCGTATATGCGGGATTCTCCGTTGGCTATTTTGCCTGGAACTTCTACAGTACCAAAGAATCTTACCAGCAAAAAAACCGGGCTGAGCTTGTCCATCAAGCGCGTTCAGCCAAAGTCTATTTAGAAAACAATCAAAGCAAAGAACTAGTTGAAGTACTTCGGCACTCGGTTCGCACAGGTCTCATTGATTCATTTGCCTGGAAGAAAAACGGAGAATGGGTGGCTTATGAAGGGGAGTTTCCCTTTATCAATGTGCCGGCAAATTCTGAACAGCCAGTGGATATGGAATCTGGAGTGGTGATTCGAGTGCCGGGAAAAGAGATGGATCTATATCTTGCTAATCGTTTTGGGTTCTGGGAACGGGTACGCGAAAGTTGGAAGTTTTCTGCCAGTTTCTTTCTGAAAGAGCTTTTGTTTTTTACGATATCGTTTGGCTTTATGGTGGGGATTTTGTTTCGAGATTTCTTTCGCAGTTATGTTGTGGCACCGAAGGAAATCCTGGAGATCGGGCCGAAAACAAAGATAGCTCCAAAGTCTCTACGCAAAATAACAAAATCGGAAGTTACGGAGGAAGAATGTATTTTCGTTACGATCGCTTTTCGAAACCGACCGAGCTTCGAGGACGTCGACTCCACAAAAAAATTCCAATCAGGTAAAGAGGAAATGCGTGAGCTGGCTGAACGTTATCGCGGCGTACGGGTAGAGGATTTTTGTCTCGGCTCCACGTTTCAATTTCCTGAGCTAAAATTGGCCGTCAGCTTTGCCCGTGACTATTCTGTTCATGAGCATACGATTCTCCTGAATAAAGGGTGGGGCGTGCGATTTGGGGTGGAAACTATTCTGAGCGAAACTGTGGTGCAAAGTTGGAAAAAAATCCAAAACTTAGAAAAGGGTGTGTGGGTTTGGGAAATGCAGCAAGACACGCTTTTCCAATGCCGTCCGAAAATGGCACTGGCAGAAGTCTATCAGTTTTTACAAATTGAAAGTTTTTTACCTAAGATGCACTTAGAATGGAAAGACGAATTTCGCTATTTCCGTAACGATCGCGATTTGACAAAAATTTTAGAAGAGCTTCGGGCCTCGCACTGGAATAATGAAGCATTTTTGAAAGTTACCTCAGAACTTAAGGAAGTACAGTTTTGCTCAAGATCCTCAAGCGTGATTGGTGCTTATACTGCCTTATTGAGAAAGGAAATGGCGGGGAAAGATTCGTTTAGGCTATCGGCGATAATTTCTATTGCGCCAAATATCTTTCACCAAGATTCACTTCAACGTGAATTAGAGCTTTGCCTCCTAGAAATCCTCGACGGTAAAGAAAAGCGGGCAAAATCCAATGTAATCGAAGTGTTCATCTATTTTTCGCCGGATCGAGAAATTCCGGGGATGAAAAGTCATCTACGCGACTTTGACAACCGTGTTTCTGCAAATGCAATTGTAAAGCTCGCGCTCGAACGATTTGACGATTCCTTGGTGCGTAAAATGGAAGAACGATTGCACGGTGGAAGCGTCGCCCACGTGGCCAGTGCCCTCTACGCTCTTGGCGAGATCGCCTACTACTATCGCGACAAAAACCCCGATTTACTCTCCACAAAAGTTGAGTTTTTGCGACTTTTTCAGGAAATTCCAGCTTGGGTGCAGCACCCCAATTCCATGGTGCGACGCCAGGCAATTGTGGCTGCAAAGAAACTTTCCGACCCCGAGCTTGACCGGAAGCTAAAAAGAATTTTAGAGTCGAGTCCAGACCAGGCAGTTCATTCTCTTTTTGAATCGGTGTATGGATGGAAAAACTCGAATCGATCCGCAGCTTAACGGAGCCTCTCTGGGCGTCGTTTTCTATTCCTGATAGGAAAAAAGAATTTGAAACCGAAATGCATTGGCGCGAGCTTAGACCGGTGTACCAAGAGGGGGATCTTTATCTTTTTCGCGGAAAGTATCAGCCAATCTGCTGGGCAAGAGTAAATTGGGATAAAGTTCAGGTAATATCCTTTCCTTCGATTGGAGTTGCCGGCACACTCTTAAAAAAAATTGCACCAGATTGGATTTTTCTTTCCAATGGATTTCACCGACGCGGCTCATTGATTGCTGAAAAATTTCGACCGAGAAAGCCTTTGACGTTTCCGTTAGAGAAAAATCCGTTCGTTAAAACGGGAGGGTTCAGTTTACTTTCTGAGGGAGATTTGGTCTGCTCCGTTTCTGCCGACCGTCTGCATCCCACCGGAAGTCTAGAGTTTGCCGAAGATAAATCTGCCCCTAGTCGAGCTTACTTAAAATTGTGGGAAGCTTTTAGCGAGATTCGCCAGTATCCCCAGCAGAATGAACGTTGCTTGGAGTTAGGCGCCAGTCCCGGCGGGTGGACCTATGTGCTTTTAAATTTTGGCGCAGAAGTATCGGCGTGGGACCGCTCGCCCTTAGATGCTCGTCTTCAGAATAATCCAAAGCTTCATTTTCAATTGGGAGATGCGTTTCAAGCAACTCCAGCCAAGGTTGGGAAA
>CAYZLH010000160.1:0-6369 GCA_964478795.1 uncultured Bdellovibrionales bacterium
AATCCATTTAAGAGCTTTCCTTGGATCAAGTTTTCTCCAAACTGATCTTTAGCGAAAAGAATTTCATTGTGAGCGCGCGTGTAAGGAATTTGGAAGATATCTTCTTTTAGAATTTCTCGCTGAAACGCCTGACTAAAGTGGCGATAGGTACAAAGTTTTCTTAAAAAATCAGGTAAATAATTTCGATCGGTAAAAAGCGAGGCCACATGCTCAAGTTCCCAAAATCGCTCCCAATCGAAGGAATCTCGCAGTAATTTTGAAATTAAGTGAAGCGTCTTTCTTACGGGGTGTGGGAGGTCTTTCACGTAGCGGTGATATTCTTCAACCGGATAATATTCTCCCCAAAGAGTGTCTCCTCCATCTCCTCCAAATAAAACGGACACATCTTTTTTTGCTTCCTTTGCTAAGCAGTGCAGAGATAGGGAGGATCCAAGCACCGGTTCTTGAATATGATAGATTAGGGTAATTAACTCATCTAAATCGGCAGGGCCAAAGGTAATGGGGTGGTGAATGCACCCCAATTTTTCAGATACTCTTTTGGCAATGGGGCCCTCATCGAATTTCCATTCTGGAAACACCACAGTGTATGAATGAATGGGTCCCGAGAAAACCTTTCTTGTCTGTGCAACTAGAAAGCTAGTGTCATGTCCGCCACTTAGAAGGCAGCCAAGTTTAGACGGTGAATTATTATCTAAAAAGTCCTTGATCCCAGCTTGATAAGCCTCCTCGTATTCGTCTAGCTTTTTATCGAGGTTGACAAATGGTTTTCGTATTTGGCTATGAGCTCTTTTCCAATAACTTTTTCGGATTAGAAGATTTTCTGAATCAGAATATTCAAAATAATCTCCGGGCTGAATTTTTTCGACTCCCCTAAGTTGTGTTTTTTCACTTATGGTAAATCCATTCGCGAGGAAGGATCTAATACTCCCAAATTCGGGCTCAGCCGGAGTGTTAAGTAAATCCCGGAGTTTCAGTACGTCTGTTGAAAAAAAGAACCCGTTGGAATCTTGAGCAAAGTAGACCTTTCCGGATTCGTGTCGGTTATTGACCAAGTAGGTCCGCCCACCAGGTTGAGCCTGATACCAAAATAAAAAGTTTCCTTTTATTTTGGTAACAAGGTCTTCGCCGTGTTTTTCAAAGAGATGATCCATGGATTTCAATGGGTCCCCCTTTTGAGAGGGAATTTCGGTATCTAAAAAGCCGTAAATTTTTCCCCAAAACAGAAGACGCGTGGATTGAAAATCAAACTTGGTATCTGGAGAAAAGTACAGGTGAGGTAGGTCCACCTGGAAAAATTGATTCTTTTTAAATTGGGATGAGAAAAAGCCTAGCATTGGCTAGTTGAATTTAGAAGAAAGTCCCCGAAAAGTAAAAGGCTTGTTTGTGAATGCCAAAACGAAAGCGTCTGGTTGTAGTGGTGGATTATTTTCCGCGGTCGTGATTCAACTTTCAGTCTGAACAATTCGTAGAAATTGCTATACTTGGCTAATGCTGCGTGCCATCCGATTTCAAATTGCCAAAGACACAAGTCCTGAGCGGACCAAGTTCATCGCTGATTATCTCGCTGCACGGAAGATGGTGCGATTTTTATTGGCTGTCATTCAGTGGCCACCCTTTATCAATCTTGAAGCGGTGGGAATATTAATACTGGGTATGTCTCGTTGTGTGGGGATAAAAGATTCACAAAAGTTAAAGGCTCTGTGGTGGACTAAAAATGAAGAACGGTACTTAAAGTCCTATTTAAGAGACGTGTCTGTGGATTATATTCGCTATCAATCAAGTTTTGGCAATGTGCTCCGTTCTCTAAAACATCTTCCATTGAGAAAACTTTGGCAAAGTTATCGAGTCGCCAAACGTCTCGCTCGAAGGCATTCTTTTGTGGTGGCTGCGAGAGCGGTAGAAACAGTAGTTTTTTTTCAGTATGTGAAGGCAATAAATCGAGAGAACGGGTTTCACTTCTTTAGTTCCACGCAATCGCATCCATACTTCAGCGCTCTCAACGAATTGTCTCGAACGAAACAGATTCGGCTCTGCTTTTTGGCTCATTCTCCCTGGGTGTTGGAGGCTCTGCCGATATATTGTGACTTAGGCGTCTTTTGGGGGCCGGCGGGGGCAAGGCAATTTACTCAGTGTGGCTCTCGATTTGGTGCTGTGACCCATTTCTATCCGCAAAGTGAAACGAAATCTGATTTAATTGGATCTAAAAACATTGCATTAATTTCTTTATCGAAGAATCCAGATTGGAATAGCCTTCGGAGTCTTTTGTTAGAAATACAAGAAGCCTTTCCGACTTGTAGGGTATTGGTAAGACAGCATCCCAATTCACTTTTTGATCTACCAAGGGATATTCAAAACTATGTGTCGGTGGGAAATTTAAGAGAAGAGTTGTTGCGGTGCAAATTTATGGTTGCTGGAAATTCTACGGTTCACCTGGAAGCCTTATTCTACGGTGTACCAACATTTTGGGCGCCGGAATTGGACGGTGAGCAAACTTTCCATGATTCCTATTCGCCGAATGTCATGGCTGTTAACTTCGCCAGAAAATAGCTTGAGTGAATCCTATTCCGAAGAGTCCTTTGATCGAGTTCGAAAGGATTTTTTCGCTGACGCTAATTCAGAGGAGTTAAAAAAGGCCATTTTTAATTTTCAGTCGTCTTCTCCCAATTCGATTGGACGATTTATTTAGTAGCGATTTAGGTTTTCCTTCAGTTGGGGCAAAAATCCAACGAAGTTATGAAACGAAAAATTAGTATCAGCGGTAAATTTTTTAGAAACGATTGTATTTGTGGGACCCCGTTCTTCGGGGAAAGTAAAATCCTTCATTTGAAATGGAATAAGATTTTTGGGGCTAAGTTGCAATAGTTCGGCTAAATGCAGGCCGACTTCATATCTACTGAATTTTTCGGCCATTCCCAGGTGATAGATACCACGGAGATTTTTTTCAATTACTAGGCAAATAGCTTCGGTAATGTCTTCAATAAACAAGGGAGTGGTGTATTGATCAGTAAATAGCTTAGCCCCTTTTCTTCGTAGTAGGCTCTCAAGAATGGGATTCAGCATATTTCTTGGGTGAGGTTCATAGGAAAGCAGTTTGCTAACGCGAAAAATTATATTTCGTGAACTTAGACTGGAAATATATTCTTCGGCCTCGACCTTCTGGCGACCATATAGGGTCGTAGGGCATGTTGATTCTGTTTCCAAACAAAAGTCTTTTTTCCCTCCGAAAACCAAATCTGAGGAGAAAAATATAAGTTGCGCATCAATTTGATCGGCCAGATTTGAAATTTGCTTGGTTGCTGTAACATTTACCAAATGCGATAGCTCTGGTTGGTGGAAGCATTGATTGGGATCAGAAATGGCTGCGCAAACAATAATGTGTGTGTAGTCATTTTGGCTAAATATCGGAGCAAGTTGGGATTCAATTGGCTTTTGAAGATCTAAAGAAAAGTGATTCGGCTCAATCGTTGGCAATGAGCGACTCGTATAATCAAAATTTGGTAGTCTTTTGGCGAGTGTTTTTTGAAGGTTAGAGCCGAGAAATCCCGAGCCGGTAATTAAAAGTACTCGATCGCTATTTTGGGCCATAAGCCAACATTATGAGCACATCTTTTTCTGTTTTTCCAGATAGCGTAAGCCATGGCGGAGGGCCGCAATCAGGATGGCCTGTTTTGAAATGGGAAAGTCTTTAGTGTCAGAAAATTTTTTCTTAAAATAGCCAACTCTTTTTGTAGCCAGACCTTTTGCTGGCGGATCAAACTACGGAGAGATCCGATTCCGATCACGTGGATACATGGTAGCCTCACGAATATTGGGTATTCCCAGAATTAGTGCTGTTAACCGCTCTAATCCGATGGCGAGACCGCCGTGAGGTGGCATTCCCAGTTCAAACATTCGCAAGTGAGCCTCGAAGTTTTTCGGTTCGATGCCCTTGCCTTTTAATGCCTCTTCCAAATCCGTTCGACGATGCAGACGTTGTCCGCCAGTGGTGATTTCTAAGCCACGAAACAGCAGGTCGAAGCTGGCGCTAGTGCCCGGGGTTTTCCCGGGATGTGTATAGAAAGGGCGAGCGGCAAGCGGAAAGCCCAAAACAAAAACTGCCGGAACTCCATTTTCTTTTTCTGCTAAAGCGCAAAGTTGGCGCTCGGCCTCTGGATCTAGGTCGTCCACTAAATCCGTACGACCATGAGCCTTCTTGAGTCGTTCCAGGCACTCGCCAAACTCCCAGACGGGCACATGTAACATCGAGGGAATAGGGGCTTGTTTTCGTTCTAAAATAGCGGCTGAATGCCTTTCGTTGATGGCTTGAAATATGTGCGTTAGCAACTCTCGCTCTAGCTGAATCACTTCCGTTACGGACTCAATGAATCCCATTTCCAAATCTAGTGAATAATATTCGGTAAGATGTCTACTAGTGGCATGGGGTTCTGCTCGATAAACATGCCCGGTCTCGAAGACTCTCTCAAATCCGGCCACGCCATATTCTTTGTAAAACTGTGGGCTCTGCGCGAGGTAAGCCACGCGATCGAAATATTTCATTTGAAAGAGATTGGTGCCGCCTTCAGTTCCACTGGCCACAATTTTTGAGCTGATGATCTCAGTGAAATATTTTGCTCGCAAAAATTCCCGGTAGCGATGAACGATCTCGGCTTGTACTTGAAATATGGCGTTCACGCTCTCGTTTCGCAAAGAAAGTGGGCGATAGTCCATCAATGTTTCGTTACCTACCTCGGAAATGTCCGAGCTCGAATTGAACGGAAGATTGTGGCCAGCGCTATTGAGAATTCGCACCTCAGTTACATCGAATTCAAAACCTTGCTTGGAGCGAGCTTCCGCCCGTGCCTTCCCATAGATTTCCACAGCGTCATCGAGCTTTAGGCCAAGATCCTTCACCTTTTCCGGCGCGGCCACACATTGAATGGTGCCCGTGCAGTCCTTCAAAATAATAAAGGCGGTTTTCGCCAAGGGGCGATACCGAAATACCCAACCGGAGATTTTTACTTCTTCGTTGAGCAACGTGGATAGCTGCTGAATGAATACCCGCTTCATAAAAATACTTTCTCTGCTGCGGGAGCCAGGGAAACCGGCGGTACCATCCAACTTCCGATGAGAATCATCGGCACTTTGACCGCATTTCGTTGCGTAAACGTTTTTCCCTACTGGGGCCTAGGCTGTTGGGCCTTTCCTGTTCGTGAAAACCTCTCAGAGGGGTCTGTCCTCTTCGGTGAGTTGTTTTTATCTTAGCAAAGCGCGACAAGAGATTCAAGGGGCCTGCCCGAAGAGTGGCGTGCCAAGGGCCTTTAAGGCAATTTCTTCAATAGTCTTACGTCGGCCCACTTTTTTCCGTTCCAGTAGGTAAAGTTTTCTTTTCTACCTATTGGCTTGTATCCCGAAGCCAGGCACATCCGCATCGACGGCTCATTAAACTCGAAGACTCCCGCTTCGACATGGGTGGCACCTTGCTGAATTGCGAGTTTTTCTAAATACTTCATGGTCTTTTTGCCAATACCTTTGGCCCGATATTCTTCTTCCCCAATGGTCATGCCGAACCAAGCGACCTTTCCTTCTTTTGTGAGTCGGTGAGGGGGATCAAACATTATGCTGCAGTGACCGATCGGTTGTTGATCACATAAGATCATCAAATCAAAGGCTGAGCTGAATGGACTTACCTTATCTCGACCCTGAGCCTGAATTTTTTCTGGGGTATCCGGATTGCGAAGACTATTTTCATCTCTTTGCGGCACAGCTAAATGGCGAATTGCGGGATCCGCGTACCACCGAGCGAGCAGAATGCTGTCATCAAGATTTTCGTAATTCGTATTACGATAGGAGATTTGGTTGTTCATTAGAGTGATGTGCCGTTCATTTATAACAAAATACCTTGCCTGCGGCTCTCATTCAAATATGATTCCAGAATGAAAATTGCCCTGGTGTTAATGCCTTCGTGGTCTACGCTCACGGCTCCGCTTGGAATCGCGGCGATTGCTGCCACGCTAAAAGCCGCGGGGCATGAGGTTAAAACTTTCGATTATAACGCCAAGCTTTGGCAAAAATTTAGGCATATTGGCGACGACCCCTGGAACTTTGGGAATAGTGGGAATTGGCAGCATGCTTCGGCCTTCGAGGAAAAGATTTATCCGATGATTGCTAGCTCGGTCGAAGAAGCCATGAGAGAGGTGGCAGATTGGAATCCTGATGCGGTGGGATTTTCGATTTATCTCACAGGCATTCTTTGCACCCGAAAGGCCGCTGAATGGATTAAGCGCCTGCGGCCAAATATCAAAGTTGTGTATGGAGGACCGGAGATCAATAAGTCTCGTCTGCAATTTCACCGTGAGTTTAGCCACGGACATCTAGATGCGGCGGTGATGG
>CAYZLH010000161.1:0-3808 GCA_964478795.1 uncultured Bdellovibrionales bacterium
CGCATCACGGGACGCAGAAAGACGGTTTTGAACGCACCGCTGTCATAGGCGAGGTGACCGTGCGGTTGGCCAAAGATCGGAACGATCTGCGGCATCTCAAGGCGGAACACGCCGTTCTTGTCGGTATTTCCGCGGGTCACGCTACCTTTGGTGTAGTCTGGAGCCGTGGTGATGAACGCCAAGATGGATTCTTCTTTTTTGTCTTCATCTACGGAGAAGTGCTTTCCGCCCATACTCAATTCATACTTTACGATGGAGCCTACAGCGAAGGTGGCCGGCATGATGGCTTCGTCTTCGATGAACTTTTCTTTGCCGTTCACGTATTCAACGTTCTTATAGATGGCCTTACATTCCAAATTTCCGGCAATGATCGGCTGGGCCGGTGTAGGCTGGGTCAGCAAAGTCGAAAGAATAAATAGAAACATGGTCCTCCCTCGCCGAAAAAATACGGCTGAAGAGGATTTGCCACGCCTGGCTCATGGTGTCAATGGGACGGTGTCGTGGGGACGCGATTTTTCCCAACGCGATAGGCCCAAATAGACCGCCGGAACTACGAAAAGGGTGAGGATCGTGGACAGGATCGTGCCACCGATGATGGCGAGACCCATGGGAAGGCGCGCCTCGTGGCCTAGACCGCCACCGAACACCAGCGGAGTGGCGGCAGCTACCGTGGCCACGGAAGTCATGAGAATCGGGCGGAGGCGCACGGGGCAGGCCGTAAGCAGGGCCTCACGGAAGCTCAAGATGGGGGTACGGGCCCGCACCTGATTGGTGAATTCCACCAAGAGAATAGAATTTTTCTTGGCGATTCCCATTAATACGATCAAACCGATGAAGCTAAAGAGATTGAGCGATGCCCCCGCTAGCCACAAAGCGAGCACCGCCCCGGTGATGCTGAAGGGCAGGGCGAGTAGCACGCTGATTGGATGAATGAAGGAATTGAACTGTACGGCCAAGATCAAATAGGCCACCAGAATTCCGGCCAAAAGCGCGGTGGTGAGGCTACCAAAGGCTTCGCCCAGACCTGCGGCCGCACCTTCAAAGGCATAGCCATAGCCAGTGGGTAAGATTTGTTTCAATAGGGTCTCCGTTTGCGCCAATACCGCTGCTTGGCTTTGCCCCGGGGCCAAGTTGCCAAAGACACTCACGGCCCGTTGGCGATTCACCCGGTTGATGGATTGGGACGCCATTTTTTCTTCAACCGTGACCAGCTCCCCAATGGAGACTAAATTGGCTGAAGAGTTTCGAACGAAAAGTCGGTTTAGATCTTTGGAGGATTTCATGAGTTCATCGGGCAATTTGAAGCGAATGTCATAGCGGCGACCATCGGCGGTGTAGCGCCCCTGGCGAATTCCACCCACGGACGCGCTGAGCAACTGACCAACGCTATCCACGCTAACGCCTCTTATGGCCATGGCATCGCGCTTTGGGGTGACCACGAGTTCCGGAATTCCCGCTTTGTAATCCGTATCTAGATCCACCGCGAGTTTTTGTTCTTCTAGTTTGTCCATTAGCTCTTGGGCTTTTTGGCTAAGCACTGCTAGATCGGGGCCACGCAGGTTTACAGCCACAGGGTTTAGTCTACCTGAGGTGAGGTTTCTAGCTGATATGTCGCGCATATTTACGCGAACGCCCTTGACGTCCTTAAATTTTTTCCGGAGAGAATCCATGATTTCTAAATGCCCCTTTGCGCGATCCTCACGAGGCTTTAGGGCTAACGGCATGAATATGGAATTGATCTGTCCTCCCCCTGGTCCGCCAGCTCCCACGGAAACAAAAAAACCTTCCACTCCAGGTTCTGCCCGAGCAATTTCCTCTAGTTTTGTGGCTGCTTGATTCGTGGCCTCCAGACTGGATCCAGGCGGTGATTGCCCGATCACCAAGATCAAATCTTGATCTTGCGCGGGAACGAACTCTTTCTTTACGAATTTAAAAAGAAAGAGGGAGCCCACAAAAAATACGGTGGAGCCAATCACCACGAGTCCTTTCCATGTCAAACATGGGGCCAGAATTTTCTGATAAAAGGCACCATACAACTCGAAGCGATGATCGAGCCAACGCTCCAGTTTCGATTCTGGTTTATTTCCGCGCAAGAAAGCGGCAGCGCGCATGGGCGTAATGGTGATCGCTTCCACTAAGGATATCAAAACGGCGGCGCTCATGGTGATGCCGAATTGGTAAAAGAACTTTCCAATAATTCCACTCATGAAAATTACGGGAAGAAACACGGCAACCACGGCTAAGGTGGCGGCAATGGCGGCTGGCAAAACTTCTTTCGATCCATCGGAAGCGGCCTGAGCAGGCGATTTTCCCATCCGCTTGTGGCGCACGATATTCTCTAAAAGCATAATCGCATCGTCTACAACGATCGAGATGGCCAGAGTGAGTGCTAAGAGGGTGAATAGATTGAGCGTGAATCCAGAAAAATAGAGAATGACGAAGGTGCCCAAGATCGACGTGGGGATGGAAAATAGGATATTCACCGCTGCGGGAATACTGCCCAAGAACAAGAAGCACACAACGATAGTAATCAGCGCGGCCACAATTAACTTTTCAATCGTTAGATTAACGGTGCTTTCTGTGGAGCGAGTAAAATCCACGTTGATGCGGTAATCAAAACCTGCAGGGAAACGGTCTTTCAGGCTGGCAATTTTTTCTCGCACCATTTTGGCAATCACCACTTCGTTAGTGCCTCGCTGTTTGCGAATAGAAATGTTTAACGATTCTTTGCCATTAACTCTAGCTAAGCGGCGGATGTCGGATAGACCATCCTCCACTCGCGCCACATCTTTGATGCGAATGACTCGATTGTGAATGATTTGTCCGCCCCGACGGAGGATTTGGATATTCCCAATTTGCTCCACGTCGGCGGCTTCGCCCAACCAGCGCACGCGCAACTCTCGTTTCCCTTCGGAAAATTGACCGGCCGCACTTTCCAAGTGTTGGGTGCGGAGAGATTCCAAAACATCGCTCACGGTTAATAGATTGGCCTCCAAGGCCTTTGGATCAAGCCACACCCGCAAATTTCTTTCACTAAAACCTGCGATTCCCACTTCGCCCACACCGGGAAGAAAACGCAATTGGTCGAGCAAATATCCATCAACCCAAGTGATGATCTCTTTCAAATCTTTGCCGCCATAAACAGAAATAAAAAGAATAGGGTCTTCTTCGGGATTTTGTTTGCGAATAATTGGCGGGTCCACTCCAGTGGGTAGACGAAGTTGACTCAAGTTTGACTGCACCTCTTGCAGGGCCACATCCACATTGCGGGAAATATCGAATTCCAAAGTGATTCGTCCGGAACCCTGGCTAGCAGATGATTTCATTTCCTTGATGCCTTCGATGGCTAATAATTTGGCCTCCATGGGATCGAGAATATCGCTCTCCACTACTTCGGGGGCCGCGCCCTCATAGTTCACCGAGATACTTAAGATGGGGAAGTCCACATCGGGCATTTGGCTAACCCCGAGGCGGTTGAGGGCGATGGCGCCAAAAACGATGAAGCTAAACATCACTACCCAGGCGAAAACAGGGCGGCGGATCGATAGATCAATAAAATTCATCGGAGCTCCTCAAAAGTCACGAACGTAGATAGCTAGGAATGAAGTGTAGCAATAAAATCGGATTGGGAAAAAGAAATTGAGAACAATTGCCTCGGTGAGGAAAAGCTGCAAGACTATTTTGAAATTGTTCAGGCCAGGGTAAGGGGAGGACTGCCGAATGGATGCCACCTACAAAAGTAAGCTACTAAAATTTTACGAAGAAAACGAAACGCGGTTGTCGATTTCCTTTTTCCTTGGGCGTGTCA
>CAYZLH010000161.1:3834-6364 GCA_964478795.1 uncultured Bdellovibrionales bacterium
TCCTTGGAGGATTTCTATTCGATGTATTCACTCTTTCGGATATCGACGATCCCATCGCCATTTTGCAGCAGGTAATTTACCTGGCGATATTAGCTTTCATCCTCTGTTACGATTTTCTCCATGGCCAAGAGGCTGAGCTGCAGTCGGGGCCAAAGTTCGTGCGACGGTTCTGGAATTATCGCGGCCTGATTTATCATTTTTTCCTAGGAAGTTTACTAAGTATTTACTCTCTCTTCTTTTTGATGAGCGCTTCATTCTTTTCCTCGGTAATTTTTGTGATCATTTTGTTGGCCTTGATGATTGGAAACGAACTTCCATCAGTGCAAAAAAGTGGAATTGACTTCAAGATCGCTCTTTATGTGATCACGATATTTTGTTTTTTCTCGATGCTATTCCCGATCCTTTTGGGGTTTGTCGGAAGAATTCCGTTTTTACTTTCCTTGCTAGCCACCATGGGCACGGTTTATGGAATTTATCGTTATCTGGAGGGGAAAGTTGGTAGTATCTTGCTGCGTCGGCGCTTGATGTTGCCGGGCGCTTTGGTGGCCCTAGGTTTCACTGTATTTTATTTTGTGGGTTGGATTCCACCGGTGCCGCTTTCGGCCACAAAAATGGGAATTTATCACAAAGTAGAGCGACAGGGAGATGTGTATCAGCTGTATACCGAAAAACCTTGGTGGAAATTTTGGCGAGCGGGCGATCAAGATTTTCGCGCCGAACCGGGTGACAAAATCTATTTTTTCGTAAGCGTGTTTTCGCCGGCTCGCTTCGAAGACTCGGTATACCTGCGTTGGTCGCAGTGGCATGAGAAATTGGGCTGGCAAAATACGGATCGGATCCCCATGCGGGTCACCGGTGGCAGGCGCGGGGGCTACCGTGGCAACGCGATCAAACAAAACTATACGGCAGGAGAGTGGCGAGTGAGTGTGGAGACCTCCGATGGGCGCGAGATTGGGCGGATGTATTTCACGGTGGAAACTGTGCCCGAGGTGACGCCAAATCGTGAGTTTCGCGTAGACGTATTTTAAGTGGGCTTTTCCGTGGACTGGCTGGGCTAACGAGCGCCGGCTCTCGCGATTTTGTTAAATTTTCCAGCAAAAGGCGTGCGAAACCCGGCCTAGCATTTCTAGCAAACGGGTGAAGATGAAGTGGGCAAGTGCGGTTGGCTCGTTTGATTTGTTTCCCTTGCAGAAACAAATCCTTCCAGCGCGAAGATGAGAGCCAAAGGTGGCGAGGACGCTGCCAGATTGGTAAGACTACCGCTCTGGTAGAACTAGGTTTATCCAAATCCAATGGAAACGAAAAGGAAAGTATGGTAAACAATTGTTAGCTTATGGATAACAATAAATTACGCTATTTTTCCGCCGTGGCCGAGACTGGTAGTGTGCGCAGGGCTGCGGAATTGTTAAACATTTCTCCGCCTTCACTTTCCAAGGCAGTGCACCTCCTGGAAGACGAGCTGGGGATTAAACTCTTCCTGCGCGATGGACGCAATATTCGGCTCACCGACGCCGGCGCGCGCTTTGCGCAAAAGACCAAGGTGGTGCTTCAGCAGATCGAGGATTTGCGCAATTCGGTGGAAGCGGAAGCGGCCGAAAAAGTGGAGCTGCGCTTGGCGACCTTCGAGGTTTTTTCCACCCATTTTCTGCGCAACCTCATCGGGCCGGAGTGGGAGAATATTCCCATGACCATTCACGAATTGATTCCTGGCGAACTGGAGCGAGCCTTGGTGGATCGACAAGTCGACATCGGGATCACTTATATGCCGGTGCCCCATCCAGATTTAGATTTTTTGAAAGTTGTGAGTGTGGATATGGGCGTGTACACCGCGAAGGGCGCTTTTTCCGATGTGGCCCAACCGGAGCTACCGTTTGTGATCCCCGTGAATCCCCTCTATGGCGCGCCATCGCGGGTGCGCGGACTCGACGGTTGGCCCGATGATGCCTATCCCCGCAAGATTTTGTATCGCGTGACCTTGCTAGAAAGTGCACTCTCGCTTTGCCGCCAGGGCAAAGCGGCGGGATTTTTTCCGTCGTTCGTGGTGGAAGCCCACAATCAACAAGTGAAAGAAGAGTTTCGCCTGATCCGGCGCAGTTCGCCTTATAAAGGCCGAGTTTGTGAGACCGATGTGTTTATCGCTAAACGAAAATCCGATGTGGAAAATCGCGCCATGAAACTTTTGGCCAAAGCGATTCGGCTAGGGTGCAAAGGGAAATGACAGCTTCCGAACTCCCTGCGCTTCCACAGTCGCAATTTCCCTATGAAACAAAATGGAATGATGTTTGTGGGCTAAAGATTCTTTCGCTGAAGGATTTGGACCAAACCATCGATTTGTATTTTAAAGATTATGAAAAATCCCAATCGGAATGGCTGTTTGATTTATGCCCGTATTTTGGCGTGATCTGGCCGTCTAGTGTGGCGTTGACGAAATATCTGGCTATTCACCCACCTGTGGAAAAATCCGTGCTGGAGTTGGGCTGCGGATTGGCCATTCCTTCTTTGTATCTCGCGAAACAAGGAATCTCCGTGC
>CAYZLH010000162.1:0-6358 GCA_964478795.1 uncultured Bdellovibrionales bacterium
GCAAAATCTCTTCGGATCTTTCCCTGCTAGCAGTGTCCGTAGATTCCGAAAGATATAGACTTTCAGGCATTTCTTGTTTTCGAATTTCGCGAAGTTTGGTCTGAATTATTTCCTGATTCGCACCCAGTTCCATCGCGTGACGGTAGGCCTTGCGGGCAAGATAATAATTTCGTTTGGCCAAAAACCTTTCGGCCTTCTTTATCATATAAGCAGCTTTGTCTTCTTGCTGATTTCCAGATTTACGATCACGTTTAATTTCGTGAAACAGTCGCTCCGTGGCTTCATTGGCCGTTGGCATCACCAAAATTCGCGTTGGCCCATCGAGCAAATCATCGCCAAGATCGACATTGCCCAGATCCGAGCCGTCTTGAGGGGCGCCACTTGAATCAGCTGCTTCTGAATGGACGGATATTGTTGGCGCCGGACTTTCACTTGAAGCTGCATTCAACTCTGGGATTTTTACAAATCCAAGTGACAATGGTTGAGGCTTAGAAGGGTCAGCCTCAACCGGCGCGGGCTCGGCCGATGAGGCTGGCGCTCCTGCTGAAGGAACCTTTACAATTTGAGTGGCGTCTACATCTGGTACGTTCTGATTTAGTAACGTCGCCAAAATTGCATTTGGGTCACTGCCAGAATGAGCATCTGTTGCAGCTTGGCCCAGCTGCTTCAGTACTTCGGTGGGATTCATCTGCACAGAAACTGTGGGGGCCTGCACAGTCTCCGGCGGCATCTGTTGCACCATTCCGGCAGCTTCGGCCAGTGCCTTAGCTGCGTTTTCGATTTGAAAGGATGCCTCTTCCCCCGGCTCGGGCACTTTATTGTCAGGCGCCGGTTGAGGCTCGGGCGCAACCGGTTTTACGTTGGTAAGAATAACTGTTGCCTCACCGGCGGCGTTGGCTAAGGCCTCCAATGGATCCTGGCCAGAGACTTCAGATGCCGTGAGCGATGGCATTAGAGATTCTATTGTTTGTGCCGCAATTTGAGGTTCCGGCCTTGATATCATCTGTGTTGCAGCATCATCCTCTGAATGCGTGATAGAGGATACATTTTCTGTAGGAGCAGAAATCGTTGGCTCTGGGTTTGGCGGGCTCACCGAGGAAGCCGCTGCAGAGATCATTGGATTTACAATAATAGTTGTGGCGACATCATCAGAGTTAGCATGGGACTTTCTGCTCGTAACTCCCGCATCTACAGCTTCGAGTGGAGAAAATAGTTGAGTGGGATCTCCTTTGATCTGTTCGCTAATCGATTGGGTACCTGCTATGGGATCAGAAGGTTTTTGGGCTGATCCAGATGATACGACGGCGGACGAGCTTCCGGCTTGCAGGTCCGTCATTTGAGGATTCACAATAATTTTTGTTTCTACAGATTCAACTTTTTGCTTGAGAACATTTGCGGCCCCCAACAAATCGAGCGGACTAAAAAGTTCCGTCTTTTCTCCACTTGGCATCGCCGGCGCGGCTGAACCTCCATCGGCGCTAGCAATATTTTCAGAGTTAGCAAAAGGATTAAATGTAAATTTTGGTCGCTCTTTTTCTACGGAGGGAACAGAGCTTGAATCAAAGGCCTTGGTAGACTCAACCTCGGCAATTTCCGGTATTTCTCGAATTTTATTTTTCTGCGGTTGTATAGGAGGTGCTGATGTTGCTGGAGGCTCTGTCGCCTTAGATTCTTCGGCCTTGGTATCGGCAGATGGATCTATTCCAATCAACGAAGTTAATAATACGCTATTAGTAGACTCCTCTGGCTTTAAGTCTAAATCTTTTAGCGCGTTGTCACGATCAGTTTTTGCGCCTTTTCGTGCATCAGATTGAGTTTTCGTAGCCTGAGCACTTGTAAATTCTACTTCGAACTCGCCTGAGCCCGAACCATTTGAGTCGAGAGAGATTTCGCCAGCTGGCATCGGCTGCTCACCCGCTGGAGGCGACGGAGATTTTTTAGCTTCTTCTGACTTGGCGGTGGCTACGATTGAATCTAAAAACCCAACTTCAGGAGCAGATGCCGGAGCATCTGCTTTGGCTGGGTGTGAGGCAGGTGCCTGCGTCTGGGTTGGCGATTTCTGCTCACCACGTAACGCTGCCAAAAATCCCGGGGCATCAATTTCGTCAACACCCATTCCATCCGTGAACGATATCCAGCCATTCTTTTCCACGAAGGCGTCGACCAAGCGATTTAGCGTGAGCATATCTACGCTTTTGTCGGCTGGCATGCGCTCTTTCATATGCTTGAATACGAACATACTTTCGTTCAATTTTTGTTTTTCAGCGAGCACTCTGGCGAAGAGAAGTAGCGCAAGCGAAAAGTCGGGCTCTCTTCTTAGGCACTCACGAAGAAATTTGTAAAAGTCGGCATTTTTTCCACGCTTATGAGCAGCCCAGGCAACTGTGTAAGCAAGCTTGGGATCCCGTGGAAAGAAGGGCACCAGCTTCTTCAATGCCTCATAGACAGAATCAGAAAATAAAGTAGGATCACCCCCCACCGAAAATTCCGAGGATACGATTCCTGGCGGTCCGCATAGTGCAACCAAAAGATGAGCAAGCTTCTGGTCCGCTTGAGAAAACTGCATGATTTCGATCCATGACAATTTTAGCTTTTCGTCTTTGGGCTGCAGACGAACCATTAATGGTAAAATGCTTGCGGCGTCGTAAAACTTCTTGCGCCGAATGTAGTATTGAAAAGCTAAACTTATTTGCCCGAGGGCGTCCCCCAATTTTCCTACCGCTTCACATTCGGTGGCGAATTTTACTTTTAGGGATATGTCGTTTGGCGAAAGTTCTAAGGCTTGCTTATAAATCGCGATAGCGATTTGCGCCTTTCCCGCCTCACTCAGGCGGTTCGCTAACTGGGCGTACACTTTTGTGGCACTATCTTGATCATCATTAGCAAGGAAGGCATTAGACAACTTTGTGGCCACAAGCTGATTGAGTGGATCTTCTTTGAGTGCGCTTTTTAACTTTTCGATGGCCTCGGGAACTTTTCCCTTATCCAGAAGCCGATCTGCTTCGGAAACTAGTTTTGACATGGGTCTCCTACCCTTTTTTTGCATCCCAATCCGTTAGAATGCTGCATAGCTAAATTTTAGCTTTTCTTTGTCAAAAACTCTTCCAAAAAGTGCGTATCGTATTGATTATCCTTGAACTTTTTACTCTGCAGAACTTTGGAATAAAAGGCCCCATTGGTACGAATTCCACCAATTTTTAATTCATCTAAAGCGCGTAACATTTTGCGGATACACTGCTCACGATCTTCTTCGTGAGTGATGAGTTTACCCAGTAGCGAATCATAGTGGGGAAGTACGGTATATTGGTCGTAAATAAAACTATCAAAGCGAACGCCAAATCCACCGGGTACGTGTAATCCCTCGATTTTTCCAGGAAACGGGCGCATCGTCTCTGGATCTTCGGCATTAATCCTACACTCCATACTGTGACCCTTAATTTTTACATCCTGTTGCCGGATAGGTAGTGGTTCGCCACTGGCGATCAACAGCTGTAACTTAACGATATCGATACCTGTTATCATCTCAGTTACCGGATGCTCTACCTGCACCCGCGTATTCATTTCCATGAAATAGAAACTCTTTCGGTCAGAATCTAAAAGAAACTCCACGGTACCGACATTTTGGTAACCCACTTCTTTCACCAAACGAATGGCCGCATCACCCATTTTTTTCCGAGTCTCTTCAGAAATTACCGGACAGGGCGCCTCTTCTATTAACTTTTGGTGTCTACGCTGAACCGTACAGTCACGTTCGCCCAGGTAAATTGCATTACCATGATGATCGGCGGCCACTTGAATTTCCACGTGCCGAGGGTGTTCGCAGAATTTTTCTAAATAAACTTCCGTGCTACCAAAAGCCGCACCAGCTTCCGAGCGAACTCGGTCAAAGGCAGAAACTAATTTTTCTTGGTTGTGAATAATTTGAATTCCACGTCCGCCACCACCCGCACTGGCCTTTAACATCACGGGATAGCCAATGCGTTTCGCTTCTTTTTCGGCTTCCCCCAACGACTTTACGGAGCCCAAGGTTCCTGGCAATAATGGAAGTCCGGCTTTTACGGCAGTAGCGCGAGCAGTAACTTTATCGCCTAAAAGCGCAATGTTTTCGGGTTTAGGTCCAATAAAATTTATTTTGCACTCACCGCAAATTCTCGCGAACTCAGAGTTCTCAGATAAAAAACCGTAACCGGGATGAATGGCATCAGCCCCCGTCACCTCTGCCGCGGCTAAAACAGAAGGAATATTTAAATAAGAAAGCTTCGAGGGTGCAGGGCCGATACAAACGGCCTCATCGGCCAGTTTCACGTGAAGAGAGTGTTCATCGGCTTGGGAATATACTGCTACGGTTTCAAGCCCTAAATCCCTACAAGCTCGAATCACGCGAAGGGCGATTTCGCCTCGGTTTGCGACGAGAACTTTTCGAATTTTATTCTGCAAGGTGACCTCGGAAACTTTTATGGTTCCACTTGAAAGAGTGGTTGCCCATACTGAACGGGCTGCCCATCTTTTACTAAAATTGAGACGATTTTCCCGGGAAATTCAGCCTCAATTTCATTCATGATTTTCATCGCTTCAATAATACAAAGCACGTCGCCCTTTTTCACACGACTGCCAACTTCTACGTATTTAGCTGCAGTGGGAGATGCGGCTGCATAAAAAGTTCCAACAAAGGGAGATAACACTTCTTTGGAGCGAGCGCTTTCGGCTTTCGGAGAAGTGGCGACACTCTCAGCCGCTCCTGCTGTAGCTGTTTTTGCCGAAGCTGATACAGGAGCGGCAATTGGCGCAGAATACGATATCGTCTGTGCCGGGCCCTGGAAGTCTTTACGAATACGAATTCGTTCTTTATTTTTTTCCCATTCCAATTCGGCGATTTCCGAACGTTCGACAAGTTTGATGATCTTTTCTAATTCTTTCAAAAGCATGGCTAGTTCACTCTCTCCACATAGCTATTATCACGCGTGTCGACTTTAATTTTATCGCCCTCATTCAGGTGAAGAGGGATGTTAACAACTGCTCCGGTTTCCAACTTCGCTGGCTTTGACCCACCAGAAACTGTGTCGCCACGCAATCCCGGTTGAGTTTCTACGATCGTTAACACTACGAAAGTTGGTACATCTACGGCGATCGGACGATCATTATAAAAGAGTACGCTAATATTTGCGCCTTCTTGAAAATAGTTTTTACGGTCGCCAACTTGCTCTTCCGAAAGAGCGATTTGTTCGAAATTTTTCTGATCCATCAAATGGTAGCCCTCACCATCGGAATACATATACTGATATTGCTTTTCTTCAATGTTCGGAACGCCAACTTTCTCACCAGATCGAATATTTCTTTCGATCGAGTTGTTCGTGAGCAAATTTTTCATTTTCGTTCGGGTAAAAGCTGCGCCTTTTCCTGGAGACACGTGTTGAAAATCTGTAATTATGTAAGGAGAACCCTCAAATTCAATTTTCAATCCCTTACGGAAATCGCCTGTTTCGTACATAATTGCTCCTTATTCGATCGCTAAGCGTTGATTCTTTTCAGCAGCTGGGCCCGAACCAACATGTGCTCTAACGCCTTGGCTTTAATCGCGAAAGCGGTTTTGTCTCTTTTTAAGACTTTCTTTTCAGGGAGCACTATTCCATCAGATTTGAGGTTCTGCAAGGATTCTCTCGCCCATTCATTACTGGGTTCATTCTTCAAAATCTTCTTTAAGACCGCGATCGCTTTGGCCTTTAATCCTTGACGCAAGTAAAGCTCTGCTATGGTACGGGTAGCAAAAGTAGGTTCAGCATCTTCCACTTCTTCGAAGTCAGCTTCTGGTGCTTCCTCGACACTTTCCTCATGTCTAACCGATTGTTCTATCGCAGCAAAGGAAGTACGCAAATTCTCCACCTGAAAATCTTCAATTTTGCCAGACTTCTCAGGCGGGGCATCGGATGATGCACGGGAAATTTGCTCGAGCGGAATTGCCTTTTTTGATTCCAAATTTTCCAGTTGCTCGAGCTCGCGAACAGCCTCTACGTCTTGAGGAAAGGCCAGAACCACCTTCGTCAGTGCGCGAATAGCGGATTTTCTTTGACCAAGGCGTAGAAATATTTCTGACTGTAATTTTAAAGCTTTAATGTTTTGTGGGTTTTGCAATAACACCTGCTGCAGCTCGACCAAAGCCTCAGAATATCGCTTCAACTCCAACAAGCAGCGCCCCTTACAAACTAAGGCACTAGCCAAATTGGGATGGTGCTCCAATCCATCAGCCAATATTTGCAGAGCCTGATTTGGTAGCCCCTCCAGGCGATAGCTTTCCGCAAGCGACACAAAAACCAATGATTTTGGGTTACGCTGAAACTCTCTGAGCTGTTTTACCAACTCC
>CAYZLH010000163.1:0-6356 GCA_964478795.1 uncultured Bdellovibrionales bacterium
AGTGAAAAACCTAAGTTGAGGCCCGCTGAAGAGCGCGACATTGTCATGAAGACTGCTGATAAAGTGGCCGCACTGGACTCGAAGGTTTCGTCTGGCGGAAGAATTAATGCTTACGCAGCTCTACGTATGACCTTGGCGAGACGCGATGGTGAAAACAGCGCGACCTTAGCGAAACTCGATGCTGAGGAAAAATCTTCCGCGGAAACTTTACCCGCGAAACCTACTCGTGACGTAGCCTATCAATAATTCTCTACGCGTGGTGGCCCAGCAAGGAACTTCCTCCTGTGGAAGTAGCCCGGACGGCAAACCTCCGGGCCCCACGCAAAAATTTCTAAATTGGTTTATTTAAAGTACGCGAAACAACGTCCACAAACCGATCATTCCTAACGTAATCAGCCCTACTCTCACGGTGGGACTCGTGGTCAGCGGCAATAGCAACAACCACTCCGGAAGAGACACAGAACGATCTTCCATTTCCATTCGCACTAAAGCTAATTTTTCAATTCTCGCTAACATCAGATCGGCAACTTCCGCTTGCCAACGAGTTTCGGCAGAAAGAGCCATTGTGGATCGATGCTCTTGATAACGGTTAACTCCGATGGCAAATTCGCGCGCCTGGATTAGGCGGGTCATATAGGCCGAATGATAATCAGGATTGGAAAAATTCTTCACCAATTCCGACCACAGCTGCCACTCCACCTGAAACTCATACAAAAGTTCATTTACTTTATTGCCGTCAGGAGCTCGCGAAAATCTTTCCAGCGGATCTTCGGGATTGGCCCGCGAGGAAATTTTATTCACCAGATCATTCCAAGCCGAGCTTAGCATTATATTTCCACAGCTCGGACAGCTACCACTTTTCTGCTGCACGGGAATTTGAAATAGATTCCCACAATCTTTGCATCGAATTTCTTTGCTGATTTCAAACTGTTGATTACTATGGAGTTCCATGAATGTAAGTGTAACACAGAAGGCCTATTTATGGGCAATAGCAGCAGGCATTTGTTATGTACTTTCTTTTCCGCAATATAATCTGCCCTTGCTCGGCATATTCTTTTTGCCTGCGTTTCTAACGTCTATTCAACATATACGCACCAAAAGACAAGCGATCCTGATCGGATTTCTTTTGTCGTCCATGGTCGCTTGGGGTGGTTTTCACTGGATCATTTATGTGGCCCAATATTTTGGGCAAATGCCCCTGCCGTTGGCCATCGGGCTTCTTTGTTTATATTGTTTGATCGCCGCTCCGCAAATGGTGGTTTTTTCGTATTTGGGATTTCGCTTTCGCTATTCAATGGAGCAGATTCCCGTATTCTTTCGTCCCCTGCTCTGGACAGCCCTGTATGTGGCCCTTGAGCATGCCGCCCGGTTCGTAAAAATTTTTCCGGAAAGCTTAGGGAACACCTGGGTTCACTTTGCCCAGATTTCTCAGGCTGCCAGTATCGGCGGCGTAGCCTTGCTATCTTTTTTGCCGTTGTATCTCGGCGCCACGCTAGCCTACGTCAAAAAAGAGCGAACATCCGCTGGGCCGGCTTTGAGCTTGGCGTTGGTGTTGTTCGCGGTGGCCCACATTTGGGGCGGATGGGAAATTCACCGGCTCGACAATCTTGAGAAAAAAATACTGCGGGTTGGAATTGTTCAGCACAATATGGACGACGCCGAAACCGCCGTCAAAAAAGGCTCTGTGCTTAACGTGTTCAACCAAGTGGTGTCGAAACTATTGAGCTTGTCGGATTCGCTGGCCAGCCAAAATCCGAAGCCCGATTTTATTTTGTGGCCTGAAACGGCCTTTTTTACCACCTTCCCCAGCCGTCCTGATTCGACGGTTGGTGCTTTTGGATATGCGAACCTAGTAAAAGATTTTGTGCGAAAGAATAATATGCCTCTACTGTTCGGAACCTACGAATCTGATGAGGAAGGGCGGGACTACAACGTGGCCGTCTTGTTAGACGGTAAAAGTGCCGAGATTCTCTCGATCTATCGTAAAAACGTGCTGCTGATTTTCGGCGAGTATTTTCCGTTCTTGGCTTATTTCCCCAGCCTTAAAAAATTGAATCCGTTGTTGGGTGATTTTGGCCGAGGCCCCGGGCCTGTTCCAATCCACTTTCCGCATCTTGGCAACGACATTAAACTCGGCGCAAACATCTGCTACGAAGCAATCTTGCCAGAATATATGCGCGGCTATGCCCTGGCCGGGGCCCATGTATTCGTCAACATCACCAAAGATTCTTGGTTCGGTAACACCTTTGAGCCTTGGCAACATTTCCAACTCTCTCAGCTGCGATCCATTGAACATCGCATCCCGATGGTGAGGGCCACCAATACGGGCCTATCGGGCACTGTAAGCCTGACGGGAAAAGTAGAGTTCATCAGCCCCCCATTTACCGAGGCCCAGCGGAATGTTGAGATTGCCTATTTAGACCCCCCACAGCCCACTTTATACACGCTATGGGGCGATTGGTTCGCCTATCTTTGTGCCCTGGCGGCCCTGGGATTTCTGGGCCTTTCCTACAGAAAGCCCTGACACTTTCCGATAGGAAAGCAAATGAAGATTCCTCCTTTATTTTTTAAACGAGTGGCAGCCTATCTATTAGATCTCTTCGCCGTATATCTGTTTGTGGTAGCCACGGTATTTTTCTGCGTAATTTTGTATGCGGTTTTGAACTATGCCGGCGACGCCACCATGTTAAAGTCCATGGCCAATAGCAAGGAAGTTAGCGCCTTTGCCCGGCTATCCCATGTGATTTTACTGTTTTCCTATTTTACTTTGTCACACTGGTATTTTGGCAAAACTTTAGGGAAATGGGCGCTAGGACTAGAGGTGAAGTCAGCACACGGTGAATTGAGCTTTCTTAAGGCCTTTTCGCGAACCGTACTTTTCTTTCTCACAGGAAACCTGACTTTTGGCTTAGGATTTTTGGTGCCTGTATTTCGCAAAGATGGGCGAACCTTACACGACATGATCTGTCACACCGACGTAATTGATCAGAACGCGAAACGTGCTCCTTCTAACGAAGAGAATATTGCTGCTTAGATTTACTTTTTAGTTTTTAGGTTAGAAAGCAATCTTTCGACTTTGGGATCAAATCCAAGGCCCACAAATTTTCCATACTGCTTAAAGGGGAAAAAGGCCACGAGCTGGGCCAATACAAAAATCCCCACAATCATCGTCACTACCGAATAGCTTTGAATGAGCCGGTAATTCAAAGCCGACCGATACCTTGGCGCTTGAAAGAAGAGAAACCCCAAGGGCAGCAAAAGAATTCCCAAAGGAACCAAAAATAGAAATCCAACTAGAGTGTGAATTCGCATGACCTGCGCCACACAATCCATATCACAGCCAGGACGGGCAAAAAATGCCAAGATATTTTTGTCGTGAAGTACATAATCATCCCACATGCCCAGCAAAGCGATCATGATCGCCACAAAGAATGGCAAGAAGAAGGGCATCAATAACGCCGTAGGCTCGCGCCAGGAATGTTTAAAAAGGAAGTGCGCGGCCGCGCGGTTGGAAATCCGAATCCGGGGCAAATTCTCAATCCCTGACGGAAGATCCTTCAAAGCAATAAAACATTCCCGATAGTCACTTTGATATTCGATCCCGTAACTGACAAATTCGCGACGAGTCAGCAAAGACTTCGATTCAATCTGAAAAACTCGCGTAATGCGTTCCACAGGAATTTCTAAAGGCTCCCGTCGCATGGCATTCCCCAACGTATATTCATCTGAGCCCATCCAAAAGGTGAGCGCACCAGACCATTTCGGAATGACTCGAACTGAGCCTTTCATATTCCCTCCAACATATATTATCGCAAACTTCCGAACATTTTTCTCGGGTGTCTAAAGTTTGGACACCTGCCTAGAATCTAAGTTTTTTACACCTCTGCTAATCCGCGCTAACCCTTGGATATTTTTCGTTCCGCCGGTGACTTTCCATTTGGCATTAGTCTTGTATTACTAACAATCAAGACGGCCGAAGTTGCTTTGCACCTTGCTCTCTCCCTCCCTCTCCCGCTCCAAGGCCGTCTACCTTTATCCTCAAATATGAGCGTGTGTGATGAAATGGATTCAAATCTTTGTTATTTCCCTGGCCCTCTTTGCTTGTGGTAACTCCAACCACGGGAAAGATCCCCTTTCCACCGCCACCACTACTAACCCCTTAGTGAGCACCGGCGCTTCCAGCACATTGGAATTTTCTAGCTGCAAAACTGTGACAATCTATTCCGCTGGCGATACCGCATTCGCGAACCAAGTTAGTGGAACTTCGGCCTGTGCCGGCATTTCACAGATCAACAGCATTAAAGTGAAAACGACTTCGCGCTTTCCCATTGCCGATCGTTTTTGCCTAGTACCGCTCCATTCCAGTCTGGGCGCCCTTCCAGCCGTATGTGGCACCATTGACGGTCAAAAGATCTTTACCGTCTTTTCCGGGAATTTTGACTCGGTGACCTTGGTGCGGGAATCGCATCTATCTAACTACCTAAGCTATCTTAAAGGCAGTGCGTCTTATCCGCCCCTAGCCTTTGCCAACCTGCGATAAGTAAGATTGCCAGACCCCCTTCCCTTGGTTTATAAGTGGGGAAAGAGGTGGCTATGTACGGTTTTTCTGGCGAACATCTACTGGTATTACTCATCATCCTTTTGATCTTTGGCCCCAAGCGCTTGCCCGATCTTGGCCACAGCATTGGACGAACCTTGAAAAACTTTAAAGACGGTATGGCCGGCACACCGAGTAACCCAAAGACGGAATCCACTACGCCAACCCAAATCGAAGCGAAAAAAACAGAGACTGCTGCAGTCGAAGCTGAGAAAAAAGTCGAAGAAAAAGTATGATCCTTTTCTTCCTTCTCTTACTTCCGTTTTCCGGATTTGCCCAAACGGCTTGCCAAAAAGTAGAAAGTCAACTGCAAGATGGTGATATTGTTTTTCTGGCTATAGACCGCTTTCTTTTTCGGGAAGTAGCTGAGGCCTCGTTGACTTGGACAAATCATGTAGGCATAGCTTTTCGCGGCCAGCGTAGCGGCAAGTGGTACGTTTTTGAAAGTACCTTCCCCCTCAGCAAAGCTACGCCCCTCTGTGATTTTTTGGATCGATCTATCCCTGGCCAATATGCTGTTCGTCGCTTGCCCGATCTGCAGCCCCAAGAAATTCGCACTTTGCAAAAAGAGGCCCGCGCTCGCTTAGGGATTCCTTATCACCAGGGATTTGATTACCAATCCTGGCGACAATTTTGCTCGAAATATGTGCACGATGTATTTCAGGCATTGAATCGTCAGGAAGTGGGCCACTTAGAAACGTTCCGATCCCTTTTTGATCGCGCCGAACGTGAGATGGCTGTGGAAAAGTTTCAGACCACAAAACGCTTTTTCGACCGGTGGTTCTGGATCATTGGCGGAATACCCATGGATCGAACGACAGTAACGCCGGGTTCGATCTTGGAAGATAGCGACCTACAGTCCGTCCTCAATCCCGCGGACTTTCAATAATTGATACAATTCTTAGTGTAGAAATGAGGCCTTGGCGTCGGCCCCTTCGCGCATTTGTCCACGGCGGTATCGCTGAACTAACGCTGGATCGTTGGTAGGGAAATGATAAACAACCCGCCAGCTTTCCCGCCCCTCTTGACCTTCATCAAAGGTGCAGATCACCACGTAATTCAAATTTTCCTCGGGCTGAGAGATCAGCGTGAGTAAGGTGTTCTCGGATTCGTCTTGAAGTTCCCACACTTCGTCGGGATTCTCGATCGTTTGGTCTAAGTAATGGTTATATTCCTCAAACTCTTTTTTCGGGATGTCTGACTTCGCGCGATGCCGGAGCATCTCTTCTTCAATGGCATTTCCCTGCTTGGCCAAGAAATCTTCGGTCAAAACTGAGCTCACTTCGGGCTCGGAATTTTCATCGGCCTCTTCTACCTCGACGAGTTCACCGCGGCGGAAATCTTCCACCAACTTTTTATCCCGCGTAGGGAAACTCAGGAGAATATAGGTGGGCTCCAACTCCAGACAAAAGCACATGACGATATAAGTAAACTTTCCGCCCTCGTTGGTAAAGTTGGCCAAAAAATAGGTTACCGACTCACCGGTTTCCGTGACATCAGACCAAATCTCGTCGGGATTCGCCAAGCAAAGTGGTGCATAGCTTTCAAAATGGGAAAAATCCGATTCAGGAATATCGTGAGGATCGCGGATGCCTAACATCTCTTTGCGATAAAACTCCCCCATGGGATCGTAGTAGGAGCGGATACATTTTTCGGAACAAAAGAATCGGGTAGAATTTTCTTCTACATAGACAACTTTTTCTTCAGCCCCCAAAGGAGTTCTACAGCTCTGACAAAAGTCACTGTATTTAAAGCGTTT
>CAYZLH010000164.1:0-6303 GCA_964478795.1 uncultured Bdellovibrionales bacterium
CGGGCTTGCGGCACCACACCTTGATGTCCAGTGAAGAAAAGCGCCGGGAATACAAAGAGCTATTGGCGGCAGTAAAACAAGAGTACGAAGATATTATTAAAAATGAAGTGCAGCGCGCGATCTCGGCCGATGAAAGTGCCATCGCTAATCTCTGTGCCAACTATATTGATAATATCAAAGCCTTTACGCAAAAAGAAAAAGTGCGCAATCGTTATACGGGCCAGTTGGAGCAACCCGATGAACGCTTGATGCGCTCAATTGAAGAGAAGATTGATATTCCAGAATCTCGTAAGGATGATTTCCGTCGCGAGATCATGAACTATATCGGCGCTCTGGCAGTGGAAGGCAAGAACTTCGACTACAAAACCAATGAGCGTTTACATCGCGCTTTAGAGTTAAAACTCTTTGAAGATCAAAAAGATTCGATCAAGCTATCGAGCTTGGTATCCAATGTGGTGGATAAAAACATGCAAGAGAAGATCGACGTAGTGAAAACGCGCTTGATTCGCGATTTCGGCTACGACGAAATCTCCGCCACGGATATCTTGAACTACGTAGCTTCGATCTTTGCTCGCGGAGACGCAAAAGATCGCGCATAGATTGTTTGGGGCAAACAAACATAGGGGGCAATGAATGCTAGGAATCTGGGTGGCCATGATGGCTGCGGTAGGCGTAGAAGCAAAAGAGGGTCGATATCTCCCAGCCGGAGAAAGCACTCCGGCTGTGGTGGAGAAGGTATTTACGAGTCCGAGAGGCGAAGTGCACTTTCTACAAGTGGGCGATGGGCATTCAGCGCTTTTGCGAAACGCAAAGGGTGGAATCGCCAACTTGAAAGAAGTGAACGGTGCCGTGGCCTGCGATGAATGGTTTATTTCCGCCAAGGCCGAGAGAATCCCATCAGGTTGCGAGTTTTTGTTTCATGATGAGGAAATGGGCGATATTTTTAGCGTCCGTTCGGAGGAGTTGGATGAAGGCTCACTCTTCCTAACGGTGCGCGGATCCATTCGGGGGGCAATTGTCGCTTTTTAATATCCAGCGCGATCACGCACGATTTAAAAATATCATCAAGGGTAAGATCAAACAGGATCTGAAAAAATACATTTCCAACGGCGATATGATCGTCCGTAAGGGAAAAGACACCGTTTCCATTCCCATGCCGCAAATCGATATTCCACGCTTCAAATTCGGTACCAACGAAGGTGGGGTGGGGCAGGGGGATGGCAAGCCAGGTGATGAAGTAGATGCCAATGGGCAGCCCCAACAAGGAAAAGAGGGCGCAGGCGAGGCTGGTGATCAACCAGGCGAACATAGTTTAGAGGTGGACCTAACCCTTCAAGAGTTGGCGGAAATTCTGCAAGAGGAATTGGAGTTGCCAAGAATTGAGCCCAAGGGCAAAGAGATCCTGGAGAAACAAAAGGATCGCTACACCGGAATCGCTCACCAAGGTCCGAACTCCCTCCGCAACTTCAAGCGTTCCTTTCAGGAAGCTCTAAAACGGCAAATCGCTTCGGGCACCTACAATCCTGAAGATCCGATTATCGTGCCCATTCGTAAGGATCTGCGCTTTCGCTCCTGGAAAACAACCCAAGAGTTTGATGCCAATGCCGTGATCATTTACATGATGGACGTTTCTGGTTCCATGGGTGACGAACAAAAAGAAATCGTACGCACCGAAAGCTTTTGGATCGATACCTGGTTGCGTACGCAATACAAGGGTTTGGAAACTCGCTATATCATTCACGACACCTTGGCTCGGGAAGTGGACGAGAAAACCTTTTATTCCACCCGTGAAAGCGGCGGAACGCTCATCTCTTCGGCCTATAAGCTTTGCCAAAAGATTATCGAAACCGACTATCCACCCGAGCAGTGGAATATCTACGCCTTTCACTTTTCTGATGGCGACAATTGGAGCGGTGAAGACACCAAGTTGTGTTTTGATTTATTGCAGAATCACCTGTTTCGCAAAATTAATCTCTTTTGCTACGGCCAGGTGGAATCCCGCTATGGTTCCGGGCAGTTTTTAAAGGATTTGCAGGAACAGTTTAAAGAAGGCCACGAAAAATTAAGTGTTTCGAAAATTGAAAACAAAGAAGGCATCATGAAGTCCATTAAGGATTTCTTGGGGAAAGGAAAATAATGCAACCGCAACCGCTTCCTCCCGAACTGCGCGCCCTCCAAGAAAAAGCTAAAACAGCCGCTGAGGGATTTGGCCTCGATTGTTTTCCCGTAATCTTTGAAATGCTTGATTACGATCAGGTGAATCAGGTGGCGGCGGGCGGTGGATTTCCCGCGCGTTATCCGCACTGGCGCTTTGGCATGAGCTACGATCAGCTCTCGAAGGGCTACGAATGGGGAATGCAAAAGATTTATGAAATGGTGATCAATACCGATCCCTGTTACGCCTATTTGCTGAATTCCAATCCCTATATCGATCAAAAATTAGTAATGGCCCACGTATATGGCCACTGTGATTTCTTTAAAAACAATCATTGGTTCTCCAAAACCAATCGAAAAATGTTAGACCAAATGGCCAACCATGCCTCACGCGTTCGTCGGTATATGGATGTTTACGGTGAAGATGAGGTAGAAACCTTCATTGATCGTTGTTTGTCGGTGGAAGATTTGGTGGATCCCTATATGCCCTTTCAGGAGCCAAAGTCGTCTGAAGAAAAAACCAAAGAGATTGAAGATCCCATCGCTAAATTTCAAGCGCCGCGGGCGTATCTCGATTCCTTCATGAATCCCAAAGATGTTTTAGAAAAGAAAAAGAAGGAAGTGGAATCGAAAAAGAAGGAGGAGAAACATCTTTTTCCCGCTGAGCCGCAACGAGATATTTTAAAATTTTTGATTGATCATGCCCGCCTAGAAGATTGGCAGGCCGATGTGCTCTCCATCGTGCGTGAAGAAAGTTACTATTATGTGCCTCAGCGCATGACGAAAATCATGAACGAAGGTTGGGCGTCCTACTGGCATTCGCGAATCATGACGGAAAAACTCTTGGAGCCTTCCGAGTTTTTAGATTTTGCTGATCGCCATGCCGGTGTGATGGCCACTCAGCCTGGGGGAATGAACCCCTATAAATTGGGCATCGAACTTTTCCGGCATATCGAAGACCGCTGGAACAAAGGAAAGTTTGGCAAAGAATACGACCTCTGCGACGACATGGTGAAAAAGAAAAATTGGGATCGCAAATTGGGCCAAGGCCGACAAAAAATCTTTGAAGTTCGTAAAGCTCATAATGACGTAACCTTCATCGATGAGTTTTTTACCGAGGAGTTCTGCGAAGAACAGAAGCTCTATACGTATTCGATGAATCCGCGCACCAAGCGCTATGAAATCAAAACCCGTGACTGGCGGGAAGTGAAGGAAAAGATGCTGGCCATGCTGACTAATGGTGGGCAGCCCTTGATTCGCCTGGTGGATGCGAATCATCGCAATCGCGCCGAGCTGCTCTTGAAGCATGAACACCAGGGCCAAGATTTGGATTTGAATTACTGCCGGGCCACGCTCTCCAATTTGGCGGCATTGTGGGGACGGGGCGTGCACCTCGAAACTCACGTTGATGGCGTAAAGAAGGCTTACGGATTCGTGAACGGCGAGTTTTTAGAAGATAAATAGCGTGGTCCGCACGAGTAAAAATCAATTCGGAATACGATAGTCGTAGATTCGCTCGATTTTCTCGCCGATCTCTGCACGAATTTTCAATGCATAGATGTCATTAAATTCTGCGACTTTGTTTTGCCAGTAATCAATTCCCAGCGATCGTCGGTCTTCGCGCAGGCGAGCCACTTCAATGAAACCAATGCCCTGTTTTTGGCCGTTGGCATCGATGAAATAGCGAAGGTTTTCCGTGGAATAGCCGAGATCTTTCAGCCACTCGAAAAAATTTGCATTCCGCTGCCGAATTTTTGTGTCTGAAAGTTCTGGTCCATCGCCCCAGTTAATGTCGAACTGACCCGACACATAGCGGAGGCTATTGATATTACTCTTACTAATTTTTTTATCACCATCTCGCCATGCATCGTAAAAAGCTTTTCCGGTCTGGGCATAATGTAGTGTGAGCGAGCCAAATGGACGGTTCAAACTAAAGTTTTCATAATCTTCGTCGGCAAAGAGTTGTGGCCGCTCCGGGCTGTCCGGGAAAGCCACTACACTGTAGGGATAGAAAACTCCATTTTTGCTCTTTTCGATCTCAGAAAACTTCAGCGCTTCAATTTCATGTACCAAATAGTTCAAATGGTGGATCAGAATTCGTACTTCATGGGGCGCACAAGAATAATATGGGCTTACCGCCCACGCCTGGCCAATCAGTTTTTCAAAATGGTGATGTAAGGAGTGCAGTACGGGGAAGATATCGTCATGTTCGTTAAGACGCTCTGTGATTTGGTAACCATACTTCCAGGGACCCTCGCCAACGAAACCAGATATTTGTTCGGTTAACAAATTTAGCTTTTCCGCTAACTTTGGAATCGACCGATTTGACCCGAGAAATCCGAGAAAACAATAACTCTTCTCCAAATTGTGGGGAGATTTAAGTGTGCGGATTAAGTGACTTTTCCATTTTTGGGCGATGGGGGAACGCGCAATAGTAAAATAGACAGAAATAATTTCATTGGCCGGGTTGCGTAGCTGAATTTCCAATTCTTCTTGCATGTTTTAGGTTTAACAAAGATTGGCGAAACTAGAAGAAAAAAATCAGGCTGGTAATTACCGAATACATATTGCCAGTAGTGTCAGGAATTCCACTGGGTAAGTATGTCTCTTCGTAACGATCTTTGAAAAAGATTTGATGCATTCGCCCTTCAACTCCCAGGCTAGTCTTGCGCGGTTTTATGGCGAATTCCATTCCTAAGCCACCGCTAATGGCAAAAGCGTTGTCTTTTTCCACAATTCCTTGGGTTTGAAAAGCTTGAGTGCGAAAGGTCTGGCTGATTCCGGCTACTACATAGGGATTGGATGCTGTAAAGGCAGCACTCAACTCCTTTGTGTCAAAATAATATTTCATATCACCGTTCAGTCGCAGCAAGCTAATTTCCGTGACGCCAGAGGGCTCCGCATCGAAGGCATGGGAGGCCGAACTAAAGCCGACTTGGCCAGCTAAACGAAAATCAAAATAGTAAATGTATTTAAAATCTACTACCGGAATCGCCGTGTTGTAGATTTTACCAATGTTTCCACCGAAACGATGCAAGCCAGTTCCCATGGAAATTGCGAAGAAACGGCCGAAGTACATAAACCGTTCGTCTTCATCAATATCGTATTCATCTTCAAAAGGCACAAAGTCCGAAAATGGGTTAGCCAGATCTTGAGGTGCATTAGAAGTTTCTTCTGCCGCAAGGCATGGAGAGCCGAGGGCCAAAGTGAAGAAAAGAAAAAGCAAATACTGCTTCATGAGTTCATTGTAGGGGGGAAAGCGCGCTTTTTAAAAGTAAAAGTGCATGCCCGCCGTAAGAAAAGAATCGCCGATGGTACGAATGGCGAATGAACCAGTCGTATTATCGCCCCTTACGCCAGCTTCAAAGCTAAAGCCTAAGCTTGGCAACTGGGCGAAAAAGAACTCCGATCCTAAAAAAAGGCTGCCTTGCAGATGGCTGCCTGTTCGATTCACGTAAGCTAAACCACCACCCAAATAAAAAATCAGGGCGGGTTCATAAAAAATATTCTTAAAGAGTTTTAGCCCAAGGGCCAAAGTCGAGGCATTATTGCGCGTGTCAAAGCCAGTGGCGATGGCGGTGGCGAAACTATGACTGACATAGTACTTCGCACTGAGAGCGGGGATCGTACCATCGGCCGTAGTGGCCACTTGGTTGGTAAAACCTACCCCCAGTCGTCCCTTCAGTGTTTTCACTTCGCCGGGAGCGGCCAAAGATGTCTGAATCCAGAAAAAAAACGCAGCGCAATAAATGAGATGCTTCATCTTCATAAAGAGAAGTGTAGGAGATTCTTTACGAACCTGCAAATCTAAAGGTATAAACTTGCTATGAATACGGAAAACATTTCGAAATTTTTTGCAGAAAATTGGGTAGTTATTGCGGGAGCCGTTGCCATTGTGGTGGTGGGGGCGCTGGGGTTTGGGATTTGGAAGGATCGCCAGTCGTCGTTTGAGCGAAAAGCCTCCGAAGCTCTCTATGAGGCCCAATTAAATGCGCGGGATGCAGTGGCCGCGAAAAATATACCCGAAGCGGAAAAAAAGTTTGCGCCAGTGTTTGAGAAGTTTGGCAAGTCGCGGGCAGCCTTTGAGGCGTCTCTGTTATTGGGTGATTTGTATATGGACGTTGGTAACTTCGGTGAAGCAGAAAAACG
>CAYZLH010000165.1:0-6295 GCA_964478795.1 uncultured Bdellovibrionales bacterium
AGAGCAGTTCGCCCAAGAAATTGTTGGTGATAGTCATTAGGCGATCATTGGAATCGTAAGAAAGAAAATATCCTTCGCCTCGAGTGTTCTGAAAAGAAATTACTTTTCCCGTCAGCGAAAATTCATAAAAACGTTTGTCTTTGAAAAGCAGTAAATACTTGTCTGGAAATTTCCACAGTGTTGCATCAAGCGCGGCCGGAGATTTATAGGGAGCAAATTCTCCTCTTGGCTCAAAGGTCCATGGGCCTCCAGCTGGATCGATCCAAACAACGTTGGCATTTTGCGCAGTGGTCAAAATCAGATTGGTTTCGAAGTTGTGTTTCCAATTCGGTCCAAAATCTCCAGTGGGCGAGGCGGAATTTGCCACATAGGTTCGCTCCATCGAAAAATCAATTTCTTCAGACCTACCTTGAACTTGAAAATCAGTAATTCTGTGCCACATGGAGCCACTGGCTACGTTCACTGGGCAACCCTCATGGGTGACTGTTTTTGGAGTTACGGGGCAATTGCCGGTATTGGTTTGTTGAAAGAGTTGATTTTGCACAACGGTGTTACCGCAGGTTTGATTGTCTCCGCTGCCGGAGGGACAAAACTCCTTTTCCACAACCAGTGGAATTGTTCTCTGGGTCACGGTGCCAATATTACTCGTTATTTCGATGGTAACTGTGGTTGTCCCAGAAAAATTGGCATTGGGTGTAAACTCAACTAAGCCGGAAGAAGAAACCGTCACGGTTCCGCCGTCGGTGCTGGAGGTTTTTACATACGTAAAAGAAGAACTGCCATCCTGGGAAGCCGTAATTTGGAATGATTTTGGTTCACCCGATTTAAATTCAATATCAGGAATTTCGACATATATTTCCGTGCCAAAGGGGTTGGCAATAACACCAAAATCCTGATCGATGTCAAAGTTGTCAGCATAGTAATTATCACCAGTTGAGAAGATGACGGCATAGGCTCCTTCGGGAACTTGCACCATACTATCAGTAGTAATCTCAAAATCTTCGGGAATATCGGTAGGGATATTGTCGTAATAAGTTGGGGGAGTAATCGCTGAGGACGCAGTGGTTTCTGGGCCAGGTGCAATAAATTCACCATAAACATCGATGAAAACGCCGGTTAATCTAGTGCCATTCTCTGGTGCATCTCGCCCACCGTTATTGAAAAGACCAGCCCGACTAAAGGAAATGTAATCTCCAGCTCCCACGCCGTAGCCAAATATTGTAACTCCACTGGGAGAGGCAGGATTATCGCGATTATTTTTAGTATAAACTCCCCTAGGATCAACTAAAAAAAACGGCCTCGGAGCTAAACTCTGCTTACTCCGATCAAGCTTTTTATCATAGTGATTGATGCCAGCAGATCCACTAAATCTTCCCAATTGACTATTGGCCGGAATGGCAAACGCTGATTCCGAAAGAAGAACAGAAATTAGCATGAAAAAAAATCGGTTCATTGGCTCAAACCCTCACTCAACAGCAATTTAATGGTAATTTAGGCTAGGTTTAGGTTGATAGAGATGTCAAACCTTTTAGTAAATTTATTTACATATATCTTGAATACGATTCTTTTGCGCGGTCGGCCGAAACATTTCCTAATCGATTAAGGAAAAGAAAAACACGAACATGAAATGAAAATTGGGTTCGCTCACTAATGGCAAAAACTAGCCGTTAATTTTAGCGATTCTTTAATCGCTGGCTTTTTGCCAATCGTAATCTTTCCGCCCGGACATACAGAGCAATTCACTTCATAAGGATCGCGTAAGGTACTCCAATAACGAGCAATTCCCTTCCAATTTCCTGACTTGCACGAAATGCAACTATCTCGCTCGGCCAAACAACTCATAATTCCTATAGCACAAGTTAAGTTCCGCTCGGGATGGTAAAGATCTTCCTGATTACGAACCGCCCGACATCCACGGGCCTGATAACACTCCTGCTTCGAAGATCGGATTGATATTTGGGTGATTCCGGAGCTAATCACCCCCTTGCCCGATGGATCATATCTTCCCTCATCGGAAGCAGTATGGGGAATAAAAGCCGATTCAAATTTTCCGATTTCATTGAGGAGCGCGATCCAGAACTTTTCTTTGTCTAACTGACTCAAGGAAAAATAACGTGGGCAAAAATCTACAACATCTCTGGGCGCATTTCGTAGCAGGTGAATGTTTGGAGATTTTTCCAAGCCAAGACGGATGGAGTGAGCCCAAGTACCGTTGGGATTAAATTCATCCCAAAGAAAATTACCGTCAATTTTCTCCACTCCGCTCGGTAGACTTTCAGGAAACAAGCGGGAAACAATCAAGCCAGCATTCATGTCGCGGATATGCACAAAAAATGGCTCTGACAAAATTCTCGTCTTCACCTTCGCCGGAATTTCATTGGGCTCAGCAATTTGGACTACTCTCACCACAAAATACGGCATCGTGCTTTGAATGATCTTGCCCGAGTCATTCAACACCCACTGAAACATCTGGGGACGTAATTCCGGAATGGCGACCAGACTTCCTTCAGGAATTTCCGCTAACGCGACTAATACGTTTTTGCGCTCTCCCCCATCCATCCGTGATTCCACAAAACGCAAACGCGCTTTTTTACCCATCGGAATTGATAAATCCAAAGAGCCATAGGAAAAAAGCGGCAAGAAAAATAGAGCATTAAAAATAAAGAAAATGCGCATAATTCCCCTCCTGGGAAGTTTCCTTTATTTTCCGCAAAATTTAGCGAGAAATCCAACAATTCAGCTACACGCTAGAGTTTATATGCATAGATTTTGTTTACAAAAAAATGACAGATCTTCACGTTGGAAGACTATCTATTGAAATTTCACTATGGCAATTTCGCTTGTCCCGGCTGCGATTTGCAATCGACTGCCGCTGGCTCACGGTTGCCAACAATATTTAGAAAGGAATGATGGAAATAGGCGCCGAGCAAGAGAAGTAGCAGTGCAAATACGGCATGGAGGGGATGAAAGGCCAACCGGGCATCACGCTTCCCTAAACTAGAGATATCGGTCTGCATGAGCGTTTTGATATCGGGAGCTACAATTCTAAGGTTGGATTTTACCATTGCTGGCGGGGCTATTTTCTCACGTGGAATGGGGATTGCCGGTACTTTTGTTTTCGTGTCTCCCGACTTGACCCGATCCGAACTCTTCATTCGTAACTTGTAGTGGAGATCTTCCTCTGCAACTTTCATTTCCTGTTCGAAAAAATATTTTACCGTCCAGGAGAAGTGGTCCGGTCCATACTCCTGAAATTTGGCGTGAATGGCTCGATCCAATGCTAATTCCATTTCCTCGGCACTCTGAAATCTTTTCGCGGGATCGCGCTCTAAGGCGCGCATCACCACAGCATCCATTTCCGGATGTACGCTAGGATTAAACTGCGAAGGTGGTTCAATTCGCTGCTCAACCACATTTTTCAGAGTGATTAACGGTTGCTCATGAACGAATAGACGACGTCCTGCTAACATCTCCCAGAACACCACTCCTAAAGAAAATATATCAGTGCGATAGTCGACGATTTTTCCCAAAACTTGTTCTGGTGAGACGTAGGCGGGCTTGCCCTTAATGACACCAACTCCAGTGCTACCCTCTTTTATCAAACAGCGGGCGATTCCAAAATCAAAGAGTTTCACCTTGCCCGTATAGCCAATCATGATGTTTTGCGGAGAGATATCACGATGGACGATGGCCACTGGTTGCTTTGATACAGGATCCCGAAAGTTGTGGGCGTAACTAAGCGCTTTACAAATCTCTTTGATCACATAGGGAGCGAAGGCCGTTTCGGCAAGACTTTTTGCCCTCTCCTCTTCACCTTGAATTCCCGCTAGGGTTCGACCAAGCACATATTCCATTGCGATATAATAAGAATGATCGATAAATCCCGATTCGAGCACGTGCACAATATTGGGATGATTGAGATGAAAGGTTAGTCCAATCTCTCGCTCAAACATCTTGATAAATTCTCTGTCGTTGGAAAGAAAGGGCAAAACTTTTTTGATTGCCAAAGGCTTTCGTTTCGCTGGATCTTCCGCTACTGTACGCGCCAGATACACTTCAGCCATCCCACCTTTAGCGAGTAGATCGAGTAGATCAAATTTTCCGTAACGAATTGGGAAGTCAGACATTACTAACGTATCGGCATGGCCGATATCACACCAATCACGCTGCCGTGTAATTAACAACTATAAGAATAGAGGCTCACCCGCACACCAGGCGAATACCTTTGGCCAACTGCTTGGCCACTGTATTTTCCTGGGTGGATTTTCGCTTCACGAGAAACACATCCACCATGCAGGAGCGCCCACGAGAGGGCGAACGTTTGCGCTCCAGCTGAAATTCGGTTTTTACTCGTTTGTTGTGCTCTTCGGCGATAAATACCGGAAAATAGCCTGCCACCCGGCCTTGCCGACAAAGTTCAATGGCTGATTCCAGCATCGTTACCTTGTGCATGACCTTTCGCTGGTAAGCATCCTCAGGCCAACCATCTAAACCGCGAATGCGCGAGGGTGTGCCCTCAATGGGCATTACCGGAATCACGAAAGGTAAATCCTTTTGTTCAAAGTTTTGAAACGCGCCACGCTTAACAAATACTCCCATTTCAATAGTAGTGACTTTGAGAAAATCGAGATCAGGATGGGGAATCGGCATATAGGTAATACCAAAATCCACTAACCCTTCCGCTACATAGCGCTCTAAACTGCCTGGCAGCACATCGTGAAGCTCTAAGCTCTCTTGTTTCCACTTCAACTCATCTAAGGCCCGTAAAAAATAGGTGGAGAACACTTCGAAGGTGGCAATCTTCACCACAGCCTTGCGCTGATTGCCATGGTCGATGCGTTCGCGTAATTGACTGAGTCCATCCATCCAAACGCCGAGCTCTTTCTCTAACAACTTTCCCTGATCCGTTAGGATCATTTTCTTTCCTTCGCGTAAAAAGAGATTCACCTCTAATTCTTCTTCCAAAAGCTTCATCGCCTTTGAGAGCGCTGGGGGAGAAATTTTTAGCAGCTCACCCGCTCGGTGAAGATTTTCGGTTTTTGCGATGGTCAAAAAGTATTCGAGTCGACGGATATTCATTAACCTTTAGTTAACAAAAATCTATTTTAATTCAATTTTTTTATTTCTCCCCCTCCCCTATGTTCGTCTGTAAGAAAGGTTAGGTACTCCTATGAATCGATATTTTGGCTATTTATTGTTTTTTCACGCATTAACAGCTTCGGCGGACTTTAAGGTCCACGAATGGGGCACATTCACCAGCTTGGTGGGTTCCAATGGAATCACCCAAGACGGGATGTATCATGAAGATGAGGTTTTGCCCGAATTCGTGCACGGCTTTGGCGAAACTCGGCACATCCAACTCCCCGACAACCAAGAGAGATTTGTCTGCCCGCCCGATGAACCCAAGTGCTTTCCCCGCCACTTCCTCAGTGGAAATGTGGTGACGCAGAAAATGGAAACACCGGTGGTATACTTCTATTCCGACGTGCCAAGGCAAGTCCGAATGGAGGTGGACTTTCCCGAGGGCGTGATTTCGCAAACCTACCCCGCCCCGGTGGTGAATCTCCCAAATCGCGATAGCGCGCCCATCTTGGCTAACGGCAAGGCCGTCTTCGAGCTAGATATCCTGACTAGCCTGACCGACCCAGCCATTCCTCCGGTGGAAGCTGGAAACATCTACGGTCATGCCCGTAATGTGGCTAGTAACGTGGTGCAATCGGGAACGGAAAAAGAAAAGTTCGTGTTTTATCGGGGACTCGGAAGATTCCAGCCGAAGATTCAGATTTCTTCGGAGAATGGTTCCTTAAAAATCCAGCAATGTGAGAGTTGTGATCGTGTGCCGGGATTGTTCTTGGTGCATGTGGATGAAAATGGTCACTCAGCCTTTCGAGCCTTGGGATCACTGAGTTCCAACTCTTACTATGGATCGAAGAAACTCGTAACCGCAGAGGAAATCACTAGGCTCAAAAGCGAAACGCCGCACTATGCTCCCGGAGAAAACCTGCAAGCTCGCGGACATTTGGTGAAATCGTTGATGAACGCAGGATTGTTCTTTGATGAAGCCAAGGCAATGATCGACACCTGGGAGCATGGTTATTTAAGTGTGCCAGGATTGCGCCTATTGTATATTCTGCCAGAATCCGAAGTGGAAGGGATTCTTCCCCTGCGAGTAAGTCCACAACCAGATTCCCTCAACCGAGCGTTCGTTGGCAGAATCGAAATCTTACTCGACACAGAAGAAAGGAAATTGGTTGGGCAAATTCTGCGTGCTGGAGACCTCTTTGCTCCAGGCAGC
>CAYZLH010000166.1:0-6260 GCA_964478795.1 uncultured Bdellovibrionales bacterium
CCTTCGCTATCGAGAATCGGATTATACGACGCCTGAATCTAAATTTCCTTGCCAGCTTTTGTGATCCGCTTGTATTCACCAGCATCAAATTCTCCACGATTGAATTTTTTCCATAACTCTGCATAGGCTGGAGACTTTGCAAATTCTACCTCACAAAACATCCGGTGATGCTTTCCCTGAATTTCTGCTAAATCATAGCCTAATGTTTTAAGAAAGTTGTCATTAGCAAATAGTACTTTTCCATCCAAGTCGAATTCAATTACAGCCTGAGTTTTTGAAATGGCAGCAATTTTTCCTTGGCTCTCGGCATCTTTTTTCTTCTGGGCGCTAATATCCGTTGCAAATTTCACAACCCGCTCGACTTTGCCATTTTGATCGAAAATCGGATTGTACGAGGCTTGAATCCAGATCTCTTTTCCACCCTTACCGATCCGTTTATATTCACCAGATTCAAACTGACCATTTCTCAACTTTTCCCACAATCGGGCATAGTCAATGCTATCGGCAAATTTGGCCTCACAAAACATCCGATGATGTTTGCCTTGAATTTCACTTAAATCGTAACCTAAGGTTTTGAGAAAATTTTCATTGGCGGTGATTACTTTTCCATCGAGAGTAAATTCAATTACTGCTTGAACGCGATGGAGAGCTTGAAGGGTCCCCTTCAATTCATGATCGCTATTGGTTCTTTCACTATTAGTTGGGTTCCATTGAAGTGCTGGTTCGGCCATGATTTGAATCCTCAGTGTTTGGTTTGCTAAACCTCTAGTTCGGTTTATGGCTGCTTACCTCAAGGAACGCAGTGGAATTTCATAATTCCCGCACAATTCACTTTTCATTGATGCCAGAAATTAGCCACCTTACACGGTAACAAATAATGTTCGGCAAATGGATACCCTTTACAAGGAAAGAAAAAACGCTACGCTCTATCTGTGATGCAAAAATTTTTACCACTTTATTGGATATTGCCACTCTTTCTTTTGGCGTGCGGCAAACTAGAAAAATTTGCTCGATTGGATGAAGGTTACACCCGTGTCTATTTTCAGCAGGATCCTCGCTTGGCAGCCATGGACGGCGGTTTGATGGTATATTTTGTTTCCACCGCGGATACCGATTCAGGTAGGGCTTTTGGATTTCCGGATAAATCTGCGGCCTTAGCCAAATCGGCGGTGGTTCCGAATGGTTCCTATCGCGTGTATTTTTTGGGCACTACAGGCACCAATAAATTTGAGGGGCAAGCTAAATGTGGCCGTGGAAATGGCGGCAATCCGATTTCCCTTTCTGGGGGAATAGTCAATGTCAATGTAGATTTAACGGCTACAAACTGCGGATTTGGAACAGACAACGAATTTGGAAAGATAAATTCTGCAAACTCTGCAAATTCTAATTTCGATACGATCGATTTTGCTTTTTGCACTGGATCCGCCTACCCCACTTGTAACCCCGCCACCTTAGCAAATTATCGTTTACGACTAAATATGCTTGGCGGCGTAAAACCAGGCTCGGGATCATTTTTACCCATCAGCGGTGAGTCCATTCAATCCAATTGCACGGGTCCAACGACTTCAGGCAGTATCACATCGTCGTTGATTGCATTTACAGGAGGAACTATATTTTCTCCTCCGATGGAAATCTTAATTTACTCTGACGCCAACTGTAGCGGCGGAGTTGTGGGAAAAATCGACTTACAAAATGGCCTGAAAGGTTACTATAACGTTGCCTCCGGATCGAACGTTTTTGTCGATTCGCCATCAACTTCCAATGTCACTTCGCTTAAATTCTATTTCCCTTAAGAATTTTTTTGGACTGGGAGTCGCCATCTCGTCGATCTTCATTTGGCCAAACTTAGGGGATACCATTCGCGAGCCTAAGTGGGTTTGGCTCTGGGGATTTGCCCTCACCTTCTCCCCCATCTGGTTGGCACAAGTTCGAAATTTTCCTAAATTACTCTTTCTTCCGTTACTCTATTTCCTTTGCCAACCGCTCGTATATGCCCCGTTTAACTTGACGTTTTTCTTTCAATTCTCCTTTTTAGCCACCATCGCCTTAGGATTAGCGAGTACCCATCCCAAATTAAGCGCTAAATTAGATCGGTGGATCATGTTTGCCGTTTCGCTACAGCTAATCGTCGGGATTTTACAAATATTTAAAATCGACCCAATTTTTGAACCCTTTGGAGACGTCAAAAATCCCAATCCCTTTGTGGGATTCTTCGGCCAAACAACCCTCCTGGGAGCCTATCTATCGGCAGTCAGTTGGTATTTCGGCGGTCGAAAAAATTGGCTCTTTTTCGCCCTCAGCAGCGTTGGAACGATAGTTACAGGATCAGCATTTTCAATATTTGCCTGGATTGCCGGACTTGCTGCGTGGCTCATCTGGCATAAAAAATATTCCTTATTCCTGTGCCAAATTTTCACAATGGCGGCCTTTATATTTATCTTCCGCGACCATTCCTTTTTTTCCCCCGAAGGAAGATGGATTGTGTGGCGTATGGCTTTAAGTGCCTGGTTAGAAAGATTCTGGTTTGGCTGGGGAATGGATTCTTTTGCGCGAGAATTTCATGCTTACCACCAGGGAAATCGTGATCGCCCTTGGTTACAGGCCCATAACGAACCTATAGAATTGCTTTTTTCTGGGGGTATCGTGGGCCTTCTGTTTGCGTTAATGGTGCTAGGGTATTTAATGTTTAAGAATAAACTTTGGTGGCGGAAGTCGGAAAAATTGCCCTGGTTCCTTTTGCTAATCTGCATTTCAGCAAATTCTTTAGGGAATTTTCCCCTGCATCTTGCGCCCATCGCCTTATTGACCTCTCTGGCCTTTTTTCAATTGCTCAAGGAAAATAGAGAAGGAATTACCACTTCCTGATAAGCTAAATTCATGCAATGGAATGTGATTTTTGTGTGCACTGGAAATCTTTGCCGATCACCAATGGCTGAAGGAATTTTTCGGCACCTCTGTAAGTCAGCAAATCTTCCGATAGCAATAAAAAGTGCCGGATTTCAGGAAAAACTTAGCTCAATCCCCTACCATCCTCTATCGATGGAAGTTTGTGGCCAACATCAAATTGAGCTGCTAGGAAACTCAAAAGTATTAACGAAGGAAGATCTGGCTGAGGCCACTCATATTTTTGCCTTAGATGAATCCAACGCCCATTCCATCTTTCTGCTGGATCCGCAAGAAGAATATGTCGATAAAGTTTACTACCTTCGGGAATTCTCTTCTTTTCCCGCCAAGGAATTAAGCATTCCCGACCCGATGGGTAAGACCAAGATAGATTTTGAGCAAGCGTTCAAAATGATCTTGGATTGTTGCACAAACCTGAAAGAAAAAATTATCAATGAGCTCCCACCAGCGAAAGCCTTTATTTTAGCGGAACGAAATAACAGATATCACGACCGAAAAAAAGAATATGCAACACTGATAGAGACGTACAAAGCTAACTTTGAGGGGAAAAATTGCCTACTTCTTGGCTGCCAGGAAGATTCATTGGCACGATCTCTAGCCAGAATCGCAGGTTCTGTATTGAGTGTAGACTCAATCTCGCGCTCTGAGTTTGAAATAGGGAAAAATCTCGAATTTCGGCAACTAAAACCCAATAAACTCTCGACCATTGAAAAAACATTCGATTTTATTATTTGCTTTGATTACTTAGATTATATTTTCCCCGAGCGAATTGGTGAATTAATGGAAGTCCTAAAAAATCTCTTGAACGAAAAGGGGATTTTTTTGATGACGACTCGTGGAGAAAGCTCTGCGATCCAATGTAAAGAAATCTTAACTAACTACTATGACCATCATATATGCACTCAAATCAATTCTTTACCAGCGTCGCTACTCGAGCTTTTTTCAAAAAAGGAAAAAATGGAAAACTTTCTGCTATTAGCAGGTTCGGATAAAAAGTCATTGCGAACTTTTCTAAAGCAACAAAGCGCCGTAGCAGCGACTCAAAAGGAGTCAGAGTGAAGATACTGGCACTACTTTCCGATCAACCCTACCCTCCATTCAGTGGCTCAAAAGTGAGAAATCAGTACCTGTGGCCAGAACTCGCTAAATCTGCCGAAATAAGAGTTCTCGGTGTATCAGCTCGGCCGCAAGATTTTTCTTTCGAATTCCCAACAAAATTTTTCCCCTTTACCACCGAAACATTGCCGAAAAAGGTATGGAATGCCTTCATGTATTCATACCACCAATGGCCCTTTAGCCAAGAACTACAGCAGGCCGTGATTCAAGAAATCGACACTTGGAAGCCAGATATCATTCATGCAGAAGAACTAAGAATGTGGCCCTATATCCCAAAAAGTTTTCTTGGGAAAAAATCGTGCACCTTTCACAACGTTGAAACAGAACTTCTTAAATCTACCGGCTCAACGGCTTTTCCTATTGCTCGAAAACTCAGCCAAAGATTTCACCAGGAAAATCTGGAGCAATTTGAAAGAAAGTGCATTGAATCAATTGAATCAATCTTTGCATATTCGGAAGTAGATCAAAAACATTTGGCAAAAAAGTACCCCCAAAAATCATTTTTCACGACCTCAGGTGGGGTTACGCTTCTTCCCGACGCCTGGCAGACACAGGCTAAAGATAATTCAATTCTTTTTACTGGTTCACTGTCCTATTGGCCAAATATTGAAGCGTTGAATTGGTTTTTTGCAGAAATCTATCCAAGTATAAAAGGCGAGGTTAAAGTAAAGGTGGCAGGATCTAACGCAAGCCAGGCATTGAAAGAGTTTTTTGGCGCACAGGATATTACTTTTTATGACAGCCCCGCAGAACTGGCTCCTATCTATCAAGAATCGGCAATGAGCATTGTTCCGTTAAAATCGGGGAGCGGCACTCGAGGAAAAATTTTGGAGTCCATTGGTCTAGGCAGAATGGTGATTTCTACCACTAAAGGCGTCGAGGGCCTGGATCTAAAAAATTTAGAAGGCGTGCTGATTGCTGATACTGCGGAATCCTTTATTAGCAGTATCAAGGAGTATTGCAATGACTCAGAAAAACGCAAGGCAATCGCCGCAAAAGGATATCAGCAGATTCAACGTTACTCCTGGGACTCCGTAGCAAAGAGGCTGTTGTCATTATGGAAAAATTAAAAATTCATTTTGCCATTCACGATCTAAATGAAACTGGCGGCCAAGATCGTAGTACTTTGGAAATTCTTCGACGGATTAAAACCCCCTACGAAATCCACGCTTTTACCGTGTCTGATCAAAACATTGGTCTAAAAAATTGCGCCATATGGCCCAATATTCTTCGACCAGTTCTTATAAAAATTTTTTATTACTACTTGGTTCTTTTTTTTCGTGGAAATAAAATCTGGCATGCCACAGGGGTAAGTCACTTTCGATCTACAATCATTCACCTCCAGTTCATCCATTCCAGTTGGGAAAAACAGACCGCCCATCCCTTCACCCTGCGTGGCGTTTATGCAAAAACTCTGGCCCTTTTAAATATTTGGCTAGAAAAATTGTGCTTTCGAGAAGGGAAAACCTTTATTGCCATCTCGCAAAAAGTTGCGGACGAGCTGAAGGAAAATTTTGGCATTACAAAGGGCGTTCATATCATCCATCATGGTGTAGACCCTGATAAATTTTCCCCTGGACCCAGCCCTGTTCGTGAGGAGCTGGGAATTTCTCCAGACACACCCTGCTTCCTATTTGCTGGATCTTTCGAAAGAAAGGGCCTGGAAACGGTTCTCGAAGCGTTCGGTAAGAAATCGTTATCTTTTCCGCTGCTTGTACTAGGAGAAGGGAATCGTCCATACTATCAAGCCATTTGCGATCGATATGGCTTAAAGAATATACATTTTCTCGGCAAGCAGAAAAATATTGAACGTTTTTTTCGGGCTGCCGACGTATTTGTTCTCCCCACACAATATGAGCCATTCGGACTGGTGATCCTTGAAGCTCTTTCCTGTGGAGTCCCAGTAATCACATCACGGTGCGCAGGCGCTGCGGAGCTTATCCAGGATGGTCAAGAGGGATATTTACTTGACGATCCAAAGAATGCCGATGTCCTAGCCGAAAAGATTTCAATACTGGCCAATCAACCCCAACTTCGAGAATCCATGAAAAAAGCAGCACGAGAAGTTGGATTGAAAAATAGCTGGGACCACGTCGCCCGAAAGTATGACCATGTATTACGATCAGTCTTACAATCGTTGCAGAAAACCCGCTAAGGATTTTGCCAAGGCCTGGTGAGTAAATTCTCGCGCTACATATCGTTGGCCGGAAGTTTGCAATGCCTTACGGGCCTCAGCATCA
>CAYZLH010000167.1:0-6243 GCA_964478795.1 uncultured Bdellovibrionales bacterium
ATTTTTTGCCCACGAGTCTTTACTCTCTTGGTGTTCATTTTAATCGCCACTCGCGAGCGGTAGCGTCCGGCTGGCATTTTTGCATATTCGCAAAGTTCAGTGGCCCGGCGATTCATTAAGGCAAACCGAGGACCCACTTCTAATTCCACTTCGGAATCAGATAGAGCGATGAAGGGAAGATTTTGAAAGGTTGGCCGAATGATTTGCTCATTCGGATTGGCCATCGTTGCAGAAGTTTGAAACACCAAGGCTGCTAAGAGAAAAAACATCGAGAATCCCCCTCTCCCTTAATTCTAGCAAAGGTGGTGCGCTTGGCCAATCAACTCGTTTAGTCCTTACAATTCTGACTGAAATAGTCTTTTTAGTGATGCGCGGGTATTGTCGAGCGGTCTTGCCGTCAACATTTCCGGCCGTTGAGGCATACAAGAAAATCGGTAAAGAGTTTGGTCGGGCAATCCTTCTACCTAGGCTTTCTGGGCGTAGCTGGCGGAATGGCAAAAAAAGGGCAACCCATTGGGCTGCCCTCTTTTGTTTCCTCAGTGGAAGGAATTACATCATTCCGTCCATGCCGCCCATTCCGGGGCCGCCTGGCATTGCCGGAGCATCTTTTTTCGGCTTCTCAGCAATCATTGCTTCAGTGGTGAGCAAGAGAGCGCTCACAGAAGCAGCGTTTTGCAGAGCAGAGCGTACTACTTTTACAGGATCGATCACACCAGCTTTTACCAAGTCGGTGTACTCTTCCGTAGCAGCGTTGTAGCCCCAGGTAGCTTCGTTTTTCGACAAGATTTTGTCGACAACAACAGAAGGCTCTTCACCAGCGTTGAAAGCGATTTGACGAACTGGAGATTGACAAGCGCGGCGGATAATATCCACACCAGCTTGGCGATCTTCGTTGATCTCTTTTACGCTAGCCAACACGGTGGAGGCGCGAAGGAGAGCGATACCACCGCCAGGAACGATGCCTTCTTCTACTGCAGCGCGAGTAGCATTCAAGGCGTCTTCTACGCGTTGTTTCTTCTCTTTCATTTCCACTTCGGTAGCAGCACCTACATGAATCACAGCAACACCGCCGGCTAATTTAGCCAAACGCTCTTGGAGTTTTTCACGGTCGTAATCAGAAGTGGTTTCTTCGATTTGCGACTTGATGGCTTTTACGCGCGCATCGATATCGGTTTTCTTGCCAGCTCCATCTACCACGGTGGTGTTGTCTTTATCTACGGTTACGCGTTTTGCACGGCCGAGATCAGCAACTTTTACGTTTTCCAACTTGTTACCGAGATCTTCAGAGATCACGCGGCCACCAGTGAGGATGGCGATATCTTGCAACATTTCTTTGCGGCGATCGCCAAAGCCAGGAGCTTTAACAGCGCAAACATGCAAGGTGCCACGGAGTTTGTTTACCACGAGGGTAGCCAAAGCTTCGCCTTCTACTTCTTCAGCGATGATCAAGAGCGGCTTGTTCAATTGAACAACTTGCTCGAGCACAGGAAGAAGATCTTTCATAGACGAAATTTTCTTATCGTAAATAAGAACCATTGCATCGTCGAGGATGGCTTCCATGCGCTCTTGGTTGGTGATGAAGTAAGGAGACTGGTAACCACGGTCGAATTGCATACCTTCTACTACATCGAGAGTAGTTTCAGCGGTTTTGCTTTCTTCGATGGTGATCACACCTTCTTTGCCAACTTTGCTCATGGCTTCAGCCAATTTCTTACCGATTTCGGTATCGCCGTTAGCAGAGATGGTTCCTACTTGTTCGATTTCACTATCGCCTTTGATGGCTTTGCTTTGTTTTTTCAACTCTTCAACGAGCTTCAAAACAGCGGTGTCGATTCCGCGCTTCAAATCCATTGGGTTGTAACCAGCAGCAACCATTTTCGCACCTTCCTTATAGATGGATTGTGCCAATACAGTAGCGGTGGTGGTTCCGTCACCGGCATCGTCATTGGTTTTGGAAGCAACTTCCTTCACCATTTGCGCGCCCATGTTTTCGAAACGATCAGAGAGTTCGGTTTCTTTCGCTACAGTCACACCGTCTTTGGTAACCATAGGAGCGCCGAAGCTTTTTTCGATTACTACGTTGCGGCCTTTCGGACCCAAGGTAACTTTCACAGCGTCAGCGAGAGTGTTTACGCCAGTCAAGATGGCGTTACGAGCAGATTCAGAAAAACGAAAATCCTTAGCAGACATGTTTAACTCCTTCGTTGAAAAAAATTATTGAATGATGCCGAGAACTTCTTCTTCACGAATAATGAGAAGCTCTTCGCCATTGATTTTCACTTCATTGCCCGAATATTTTCCGAACAAAATTTTGTCGCCTTTTTTCACAGTGAGGGGCGAGAGTTTGCCTTCGTCACTGATGCGGCCGTTACCAGCAGCGATTACTTCACCTTGTGCAGGTTTTTCTTTCGCAGAATCGGGAACAATGATGCCCCCTTTGGTTTTTTCTTCTTCGGCCAAACGCTTTACCAAAAGACGATCGTATAAAGGCGTAACTTGCATGAGACTCCTCCAAATAATTAGTTTCTGAACACTTCAGAAACGTGATGAACCAAAACTACTAAAACCCCCAGAAAAATTGCGGGGCTCCAGGCCTCGATTGCTAAACGGTCTAGATGGTATACCCATCTCTACGCCGCACAGCAAGCCGCATTTGTTCGTGGGAACAGGCATAAGTTGGTAGCGGGGGGAAAAGTGTCAAGGGCGCTGCTAGAGAATTTTCTGCTTTTCTCGCGAACTTTGAAAATTCCCCGGAAATTTCAAGATCTTGACGCACCTCTAAGCAAGGCATCCCGAGCCGTATTTAGCTGCTCAGCCCGTCGCCTCGCTTGTTCTACATAGCGAACACCGAGGTGGGCCACCCGGTCGGGATGATAGCGTTTGATCCAATGCTTAAAGGCGCGTTGGATGAGCTCCTTGTTAGCGTCCGCCGGAATTCCCAGAATTTCATGGGGGCGTCCACGAAAATTCGGTACCTGAAATTCGGGTTTTTCACTTTTGTGAATTGGGGCTGTTTTTTCCTCGGGGTCGTGGGGATCCGGTCGGTGCTCGAGGAGAATCTTTTTATCGACCTGGTCTTCTACGGCGTTTTTTCGCTGTATTTCGGCCTGACGTTTTTTTTCTGCCCAAAGGTCATCACGAAACTGACTTTCTTTCTTTCGGGCCATCATTAATAGAAAAAAGAGTAAGCCCCCAACAATAACTACGCCATCTACCCACAAAAAGACTTCCAGCTTATTCATCTAGAAAGAGGCTAGCGTACGTTTTGTTTCCGCACAAGAACGAGAGAATTTCTAACAGCGGAAAAAGAAAATGTTGAGAATATCCCTATTCCCATTTTGTCAGTTGTCGGGCAATTTGCTTCATACGATCCGGAGTCCAAATGAATTCCGGCGAAGAAATATTGCGAGCCATGCTGCTGGGGAAAGTCGAAGCGTTGCACCCAGAGACGCTATTCCTTTTCGCTAGAACTGGCTTGATTCACCTATTTTCTGCCTCAGGATTTCATATGGCCTCGGCGCATTTTCTCGCCCAGATCGCATTGCGCCCAATCGCGTTTTTCCCCCAAAAATCCCATCGGTGGATTCGCTTTTTCTTTCCTGTAATCTTCTTCCTTTACTTCGGTGCCCTGACGGAATGGAGTTCACCTTTGGTTCGTGCTCTTTCCTTCGCTCTCTTCCTGGAAATCGCAAAACTCAGCGAGTCGCCCACTTCCCCTTGGCGACTTTTTGCCTACTCTGGCTTTTTGGCACTACTCTTCGGCAAATCCTCCTTACTATCGCTCGCCCTTTCCTTGATTGGCATGGCCGGCATTCTCTTGGCGCCGAATCGCAGCCTAATTACGATCGCAATCTGGCCTTGGCTGTTTACCGCCCCCGTGGTGATTTGGTACTTCCAGCTGTTTTCCTTGTCGGCTCCTCTTTGGAATCTGACCTTTGGCCTTCTGTGGAGCTTGACGTCTTTACCAATTGCGATTGTCACGCTTCTGCTAAACGAAGTGGGAATTCCTCACGAATGGCTGAGTAATTTGAACTCTAGGTTCTTAGAATTTACCCTTGTTCTCCTGAGGTATCTTGAAGCCAAGTTCGATCTCGCCCTGTGGGTACATCCGCACCACTTCCTGATCGCTTTTGCTCTTGGTGCAGTTCTTTTTCATTGGCGAAGACCTCTCCTGGCGCTGGGCGGTTTACTCCTATTAATCGTTTTTCGATTTTCCAGTGAACTCATTCTCTTAGATGTCGGCCAGGGCGACGCTCTTGTAATGAAAACGGCAGCGCGGGAAATTTTAATGGTCGATACTGGTCGCGGAAACTCCCTATACAGCAGCGGCGCCAAAGCATTAGAACGCGTGGGTATTGGAGCTATCGATCATCTTTTCCTCTCCCACTTGGATAAAGACCACGTGGGGGGACTTCCCCTCCTACTACTCCGCCATCCCGTAAAAACAATTTGGCTACGCCGAGAGTTTCTGGCCGATCCGACCTGGCAGAAAATGGAAGCCTTTACTGTTCATTTTCAGCTGCGTTTTTACGAAGACTCTTTGCCCACGGGTACAGATTGCCGTCTACCACCGCCCAGTTCGCGCAATGAGGCGTCCCCTTTTTGCCGAATTCAACTCGCTTCCGGCGAAACCGTTTTCACCACGGGAGATGCCGGATTTCGGGCCGAAAATTGGCTGATGAATAACGATCCTGAATTTATCTACCCAGTAACCTATTTGAAGGTGGGCCACCATGGTAGTCGACATTCGACGAGTTCAGCATTCTTAGCGGCACTACAGCCAAAGATCGCCCTAGTATCCGTGGGAAAGAAAAACTCTTACGGCCATCCTCATCGTGAACTATTGGATCGTTTGGGAAATACAAACATTCGCCGAACAGATCAGTACGGCGACTGGACCTCTACCTCACTATTTCTTATCCAGGCAAAAAACTATTTGGGCTTCGACTCAGAAGAAAGCACGCGTCCGGGAACGGCATCACGAGCGTCATTTTTGAAGTAAGGAAGCCCGGCACTCGCTAAGCGCTCCAAAGCCGGCGAGGCCTCCAAACTCTGATTGGCGATATCATCGCGAGCAGCCACTGTGCGCAGAGTCTCATAGGAAAGTCGAATCAATCTTTCTTCGTATAATCCGCTATCCACAATCTTTTTTGAGGCATTTTCCAACGACTGGACAGCTGCCGAGCGAAACAACACATGGTTCCCATCATCTAAGGCAATCCCTTGGATAGTTTTGAAAAACTCACCTTCATAGCGCGTGGTGGGCACAACTTCGTTCATACTCTTCACCGCCTGAGTGAGCGCTAAAATATCCTGTGCGCTGGAAACGGTGCGACCCAACAATTCTTTTTCTTGCTCGTTGACTTCCGGAGCCATGGATTCTTCCACTTTTTCACTACGCCGCAAATTGGCTTCACCGAAGGCTTGCACAATGTCTTCTCGTAGAAATAAATCCTCTCGGGGGTCTTTAAGAATTTTTAAGGCGGCCTGGGCCACGTCACTTCGCTGCAATTGGAATTTTACTAAACATTTTCCGTGTTCCAAGCGCGCATCAGCGTCGCTATTGGTATTTCGGAAAATACGCAGGGAATTTTCTACGTCACGAAAACAGATTTTTTCATTTTCCGCCTGGGCGGCAATAGGCACCAAAGAAAAAACGCCTACGAGCCCAAGGAGTTTTTGATAATTCATAAATGTTTCCCCTCATCTAGATTCTGGAAAACATTTGCAATTTCAATACCTTATTTATTTACTCGCTAAGCCATTGAATTTTCTAATCTCCGTTTGGAGACAGTGGTTAAAATTCTTGATGAAATCCTAGACACCGACGACTTCTTGGGCAGTTTAGACACCGGTCACAAATTCTTAAATTGCAGCAGGTGAAGGCCTGATAGAAAAGGGCCGATAGAGTACTTGAGGGTACAATTTCCTAGCAATTTAACGAAGAGGGGTTTTTTATGAAGTACATTTTTTTCTGTGTCGTAGCTCTAGCCTTGTCTGCTCCAGCCTACGCCGTGGGTCCAAACGAACGCGCTGAAAAAGGCCAAGCAAAAAAGGCGGAACACGCCAATGCTAAGGGGGTGGAAAGAAGCGCCGAAGGCCAGGCCAAGGCCGCTGAACGCCGAGCTGCTGCCAAAGAACGCGTAGAGGCGAAAAAGGCAGAAATCGCCGAGAGAAAAGCTGCCCGTCAAGCGGAGCGGGAAGCCAAACGGGCTGAGCGAAAAGCGGAGCGGGAAGCCAAAC
>CAYZLH010000168.1:0-6241 GCA_964478795.1 uncultured Bdellovibrionales bacterium
CCGCAAGGAGTCCTACACTCGCGGATTCCATATACCCTTCGACACCCGTGATTTGCCCCGCCAACAGAATATGCCGCGCATTTTTCAAGGAAAGATCTAGATTCAGCACCCGTGGAGCGTCGACAAAAGAATTACGATGCATGCTGCCCATGCGCAAGAACTCGGCATTTTCCAAGCCGGGAATCATTCGGAAGATTCGCTGTTGTTCGCCATATTTTAATTTGGTCTGAAAGCCCACTAGGTTGAAGGCTGACCGTTGTTCATTTTCCGCTCTCAACTGCACACAAGCATAGGCTTCACGTCCAGTACGTGGATCAATTAAACCCACCGGCTTCATCGGGCCGAAACGCAATGTATCTCTTCCGCGATCGGCCATTTCTTCAATGGGCATGCAGCCTTCGAAATGTTTTACCTTTTCAAAAGTTTTCGGTTGCACCCGTTCGCCGCGCAGAAGTTCGTCGACAAAAGCATAGTATTGCTCCTTCGAAAACGGGCAATTGAGGTAGTCGTCTTGAGTTTCCGTGGCCACTTCTTCCATGGATCGAGTCTTTTTCCCGTAGCGATTGGCGGCGAAAATGATTTCCATGTTCAGGCTGTCTTCACTCACGATCGGGCTAATGGCATCGTAAAAATAAAAGTGCTCTGAGCCGGTGTATTTTTTCAAGCTAGTTGATAGCGCCTCGGAAGTAAGTGGGCCAGTAGCCAAAATGGTGAGGGCATCGGGCGAATCGGGAAGGGAGGTGACTTCTTCGCGGACGATTTCAATATTGGGGTGGCTCTCCATGGCCAACGTCATCTCTCTTGAAAAAACATCACGATCCACGGCGAGGGCCTCGCCTGCGCCGATGGCCGCTTGGCGGGCACATTGAATCGCCAGCGAGCCGAGGAGCTGCATTTCAGTTTTTAAAATTCCCGGTGCCGTGATGGGGCTCAAGCTCTTGAAAGAGTTGGAGCAAACGAGCTCGGCTAAGCCACCAGTGAGGTGGGCCTCGGTAAGTTTCGTAGGGCGCATTTCGTACAGCTTTACCTTTACGCCGCGATTGGCCAAATAGAAGGCCGCTTCGCAGCCCGCGAGACCGGCGCCGATGATTCGAATAGTTTTGGATTGCATAGGCAGCTTCTAGCACGGGACTTTCCGGAAGTCAGAAAAAACCAAACGCCAAAGACGGTGGTCAATTTAACGGTAGGCGGATCGTGAATTGGGTGTGCGGAGACTCCGGATTATATTCCAAAGTCCCGTGGTGATCCTCCACGATTCCCTTGGAAATACTCAAGCCTAGACCGGTGCCGCTGCCCACTTCTTTTGTGGTAAAAAATGGCGCCATTAGCTTTTCCACAATCTCGGGAGAGATGCCTATCCCACTATCGGTGATCTTGATGATGGCCATCGTGCCGTCGGTCTTCGTTTCAATTTTTACCCAGGGATCTGCGGATTGCATGATGGCATCGAAGGAATTATTTAAGAGATTCAAAAGAACTTGGGAAATTTGTACGGATCGGCAGGAAATGTTGATTGTGGGATCACATTCCAAAATCATGCGGACTCCACTTCCCGCGAAGCGCTCTCGACATAGTTCTAAGGTGTCTTCGATGATTTGCTGGAGGGAAGAACTGGTAAAGGGATCTTTTTCACCACTGCGGGAAAAAGAGCGGAGTCCTTTGACTATTTTCCCGATGCGGCGGACCGTTTGTACGATTTTTCCGGCACTTTCTTTGGAAAAGTTTAGATCCGGAGGGTTCTTGTCTAAGGCCTCGGAAATTTGGTTAGCACTAAGTCCAATAATTGCTAGTGGATTATTGATTTCGTGGGCGATTCCTCCGGCCATTTCTCCCAAGGAACTCATCTTGGCGGAGCCGATGATCTTTACTTGTTGTTCCTGAATGATTTTTTCTTTTAATTTTAACTCTTCAATGGTGCTTCTCAATTGATGAATATCAATATGCCATCCGGTAAATCTTACCGCACGTCCTTCACCATCTCGAGTAGCGGCGCCCTTGGATAGAATCCACCGATAACTACCATCTTTGCAGAGCAATCGGTGCTCTAGGCGATATTCCTTCACTTTTCCGTCGATATAATCTTGAAGGAGCTTTAAGGCATTAGGCTTATCATCGGGGTGAATGAGGTTTTCCCACCCTAGATAGGTGTTTTCCACTTCGTGTTCTTGATAGCCGAGCATTTCTTTCCAAAGGGGGGAGAAATATAAGGTATCACCGCGAGGATCCCAGTCCCACAGGCCGGCGTTTGAGCCTTGAATGGCGAGTTCGAATCGCTCTCGCTCAGCTTTCAGGGTATCAAAAAGGTTGTGTTTCTCGGTGATATCTTCCGCCATGAAGGAATAATATTTTTTGCCACCTTTTTCTCCGAGGAAGATCAGCGTGGTTTGAAACCATATTTCCCCTTCCGGGGTAATGATCTTTTCGGAAAAGTTTACAGGTTTTTTTCCTCGTTCGGCCTCAAGGTAACTTGCGATCCAAAACTGATTTTGTTCTTTGCTAAAGCCAAGATCTTTATTGGTAAGGGGCGGAGTTTTTGGCGGTTGGCCTGATCGCTTGCTGATGAAATTTTCCATCGCCGGATTGTCACGAATATGAATGATGTCGCCATCTTCAATGGTTACGATGCCCATCATGATCGGCGAGGATTCGAAAAGCGGAACTAAAAGCTCACTGAAGGTTTCCATGGATATACCAAAAAATTATATATAAACCAGTTTTCTTTTCCGAGTAATTACCTATCAAATGCGTCATGGAGATGTCTAGCGAAATGGAATTTAAATGGGTGATCGACCCGCTAAAACTTCCGAAAAGTTTTTTGTGAGCGGATGTTTATCGAGGACAATCTTGAGCACGGCCGTAATTGGCACCGCTAAAAACATTCCCGCAACGCCCCAGATCAACCCCCAAAAAATCAAAGAAAGAAGAATGGTGATTGGATGTAAGTCTAAGCCTTTGCCCAAAAGTTTTGGCTCGATTACATTGCCAACCAGAATCTGAATTAAGGCCGGAAATAAGATTACGACCCAAATTCGCCAAGGATCTTCATACTGCAAAAATGCAATCGGGAGTGGGATCAGTGTGGCGATTAGCGAGCCAAGTGTAGGAATGAAACAGAGCAAAAAGCACAAGAGCGCAAACATCATCGCTAGATCCAAATCTAAAGCTAAATAGATGATCCAGACGCAAATGGCTGTAAATAAATTGCTTAACACTTTCGTGAGAATGTAGGCACGAATTTTGGCGTCGATCTCGATCCCGATGCCACTTTTTTTATTGGCTAAACTTTGGCCGCTGATTAAGAAAATTAAAAATACGAGCATCAGCAGAAAATCCGTCAAGAAATGAAAGGCCGTGCTGGCGGCACTCTGTACGTACGAAAAGATAGGCAAGGTTTGTACGCGTTGTAAAATATATTCTTTGTCCAGAGCGATATCAAAAGTTGCCGCGAGGTCTACTACTACCTGGGCCACGACAGAGAGCTTTTGTTCATAAAGGGAAAAACTCTCAATCATTTGTAAAATCGAACCGCGTAGAATGAGGGCAAAAAAGGCCAGAATCGAGAGGAATAGGGTCATCGAGCCTATGACCGATAGCCAGTGCGGAAACCGTAATTTCTGGCGGAAGAAGGTCACCCACGGGGCCAAAAAATAGGAAAGAAAGAGGGAAAACACGAATGGGATCATCATCGAACGCGTATAGGAAAGGGCAACGGCCAAAAGAATGGTCGCGATGACCAAAAGCGAGACCGTCGTTAAAGTTGATTGGGGCGTGCTCGGGGTAGTTTCCATCTCACTACCATCTTTCCACAGGGGAAGAGGATGTCAATCTAAGCCGATTGGGTTAGCCTATTTTTATGGAAGCGTTGATCAATGACTATTTGAAATATTTGCACCTGGAAAAGTCGGCTTCGCCCCATACCTTGCGCAACTATGGCCAGGATTTGCGTTCCTTCGCCCAGTTTTTTCCCAATCGTGGAGTCGGAGGTTTTACCGTAGAGGATTTTCGTACCTTTCTCTCCAGCCTACATGGCGATTTAGCCAAAGCCTCCATTGCTCGGCGGATGACAGCGGTCCGGGGTTTTTTTCGTTTTCTGTTCCGGCGCGGATTGGTAGATCAGGATTATTCGCGCTTAGTTCCATTACCCAAATCAGAGAAGAAGATTCCCGCGGTGCTTTCAGAGCAACAGCTGGAGGCGCTTTTCGGGGTAGCCGAGAATTCTGGTTCCGAATCCTTACGCAACCTAGCCATAATTGAACTGCTTTATTCCACGGGAATTCGGGTGGGTGAGCTAGTCGCCCTCAATGTGGAAGACTTGCCCGATGGGTATGGGCGGGGTGGGACCCTACGCATCCTTGGGAAAGGGAAAAAGGAACGATTGGTAGTCTTTGGGGAGATGGCCGGTCGGGCCTTGGCGGATTACGTGGGTGAACGAACGGGTGCACTTTTTCTCAATCATCGCGGCGGACGGTTGACGGCAAGGTCGGTGGAAAGGTTAATGGAGACGCTCTGTTTGCAGGCTGGTCTGCCCAGCGGAGTCACTCCTCACACGCTGCGGCATAGTTTTGCCACCCATTTGCTCGCCCGCGGGGCCGATTTACGCTTGATTCAGGATCTGTTGGGACACTCGTCGCTATCCACCACCCAAAAGTACACTCACCTGGAAATGGAAACTCTGTTGAAAGAATATCGATTCGCCCATCCTCTAGGCGCAAAAATTTCCGCCAAAAAAATCTAAAGTCGCCGTTTTTGTGCGCAGCGGAATTGAGAGCTAAATGTTTTGCGATTTCAGCCACATTTGGCTAGACTGCGAAAGCTTCAATTCAGAAAAAATGAGGAGATTGGAATGAAAAATTTCGCTGTGATCGGCGCCGGTCAAATGGGTGCGGGCATTGCTCAAGTGGCGGCCCAAACAGGTTTAACAGTTATGCTGAGTGACGTTTCGTTGGAACGTGCCCAAGCCGGAAAAGCGAAAATCGAAAAAGACCTCAATAAGTTAGTAGAAAAAGGCAAAATGGATGCCGCTAAAGCCAAAGAAGTTTTGGGACTGATTCAGCCCATCGGTGGCTTTGCCGATTTGAAGAACGCGGATTTTATCGTGGAGGCGGCCACGGAAAAGGTTGAGCTCAAGTATGATATTTTTCGCAAGTTGGATGAGGTCGGCAGACCTGGAGTGATCTTGGCTACCAACACCTCTTCGATTTCTATCACGGCCATCGCAGCGCAAACCAAACGTCCAACGGAAGTAGTAGGAATGCACTTTATGAATCCTGTTCCCTTGATGAAGTTGGTGGAAGGAATTCGCGGCCTCCGCACTTCCGATGCTACTTTTGCTACCATGAAGGGACTCGCCGAGAAGATGGGCAAAACCGTAGTGGAAGCCCGCGATTTTTCCGGATTCGCCGTGAATCGCATCTTGATGCCGATGATTAACGAAGCGGTGTATGCGCTCTATGAGGGCGTAGCTTCCATTGAAGATATCGATGTGGCAATGAAGTTGGGTACCAACCAACCCATGGGCCCACTGACGTTGGCGGATTTCATCGGCCTCGATACCTGTTTGGCCATCATGAACGTTCTCCACGATGGTTTGGGCGATTCCAAGTATCGTCCGTGCCCGCTCTTGAAGCAGTATGTGGACGCGGGCTTGTATGGACGCAAAACCGGAATAGGCTTTTATGACTATCGTTCCGGTGAGCCCAAAGCCACCAAGCCAGGAGCCTTTTAATGACTTTGCCCACATTTGAAAATTTACTCTTGGAAGTTTCCGAAGGCGTAGCCACGCTGACCTTCAATCGCCCCAAGGCCTTAAACGCACTCAACCAAGCTACTCTAAAAGAATTGAAAGCCGCGCTAGTTTGGCTCGAGCACCACGCTTCGGGCCGAGAAGGTGCCCATTCCCGCGGGGAAGCCGTGGATGTGGTGATTCTCACCGGTTCCGGAGAAAAAAGTTTCGTGGCCGGAGCTGATATTCTGGAAATGAAAGACAAGTCCCACGAAGAGGGGGAAGCGTTTGCCCGCTTAGGTCAGGGAGTCAGCAGAGCTTTAGAGTTACTGCCACAACCGGTGATCGCCGCAGTGAATGGTTTTGCGTTGGGCGGTGGCTGTGAAATGGCCATTTCCTGCGATTTTATTCTCGCCGCGGAAAATGCGGTGTTTGGACAGCCCGAAGTTGCGCTGGGAATTATTCCTGGCTTCGGGGGCTCGGTGCGTTTGGCGCGATTTGTGGGTCAACCTCGCGCCC
>CAYZLH010000169.1:0-6233 GCA_964478795.1 uncultured Bdellovibrionales bacterium
GGCAAATGAATCTTTCCTCATGGATTTGATTGCTCGGGTGGCGGGAATGGTTGCATTGAAAGAAGTGACTGTGGATCCCGATTACATTCGACGCTTACTGATTAGTTTACTGCATCAGATTGGTACCAAAGACGACACGAAAATTTATTTGTCGCCCCACGATTTTGCCAATGTGGATACGCTCTATCAGAGTTTACAAAAAGAGTTTGGTAAACTATCGAACACTACTATCGAAGCCTCAGAGCAAATACCTGTGGGCGGTTGTAAAATCGAAACACGTTTCGGTGTGGTCGATGCTTCTGTTCAGACGCAAATTGAAAACGTAATGAAAGCATTAAAAGGTTAATTCCCTTTTTTCTGCATCGAGTTAATAGTATAATTTACTTTAGCACGCAGCCTTCTCCAGGAGGGAGATCAGCAGCATGGATGCCAGCTATAAGCTCAGCGAGCAAAAATATTTAGATCCCGTTTCACGGGCCGTGCTCTATGGCTTTACGGGAAAAGTGAACAAGGCCGTGGGCCTCACGTTCGAAGCTGTGCTTCCTGGCGCAGCTGTCGGAAGTATCTGTCGTCTCGATATCGCCCCAAACTTGAAACCAGTTTTAGCAGAAGTGATTGGCTTTCGTGGCACCAATGTGGTGCTCATGCCGCTCGAAGAAGTCCATGGAATCAACAATCAAAGCCGCGTGACCTTGATCAGCAAACAAGCCATCATTCGCGTATCGGACGATCTTTTGGGCCGAGTTTTGGATGGTGCCGGCAATCCCATGGATGGAACTGCGGCACCCACGGAGGGCGTAGAAATGCCACTCTACTCTCCACCGGTGAATCCGCTCGAGCGCGAACCTATTAAAGATAGCTTGGATCTCGGCGTGCGGGCCCTCAACGGAATGATCACTTGCGGAGCTGGTCAGCGAATGGGAATCATGGCCGGATCAGGCGTGGGCAAAAGCGTGCTCCTCGGTATGATCGCGCGATATACCAAAGCCGATGTCAACGTGATCGCACTGGTGGGCGAGCGAGGCCGCGAGGTGCGAGAGTTCTTGGAGCGAGATTTGGGTAAAGAGGGTCTCGCGCGTTCCGTGGTGGTCGTGGCCACCAGTGAACAGTCCGCGCTCTTGCGCATGCGCGCTGCTTATTTGGCTACCACCATCGCCGAACGATTTGCGGATCAGGGCAAGAAGGTATTGCTCTTGATGGATTCCCTTACGCGCTTCTGTATGGCTCAACGAGAAATTGGTCTATCGATGGGTGAACCGCCAGCCACCAAAGGATACACCCCCTCAGTGTTTGCGGTGCTGCCACGATTGTTGGAACGGGCCGGAGCCAGAGGAAATAAAGGTGGTTCCATTACTGGATTGTATACAGTCTTGGTAGAGGGGGATGATCTCGACGATCCAATCGCCGACTCTTCACGTTCTATTCTCGATGGACACATTGTTCTTTCGCGCGCCCTCGCCGACAAAGGGCACTTTCCTTCCATCGATGTTTTGAAAAGTGTTTCCCGAGTGATGCGTTCCGTGGTGGGTCCCGAGCACAACGACCTCTCATCACAAATGCGCGAGCTGATGTCGATCTATCGGGAAGCCGAAGACTTGATCAATATCGGAGCGTACGTGCGGGGTAGTAGTCCGAAAATTGACAAAGCGATCGAACTTAATGACTTTATTAACCGCTTCCTTCGCCAAGATGTGGCTGATCGCACCTCACTGCAAGATACAGTTACGCTCATGCGGGCGATTGTGAGGGGGGTGTAATCGATGAAAAAGTTTCAATTTCGCCTCCACGTAGTAGAACGCCACCGCAAACTGCAAGAGCAGGAAAAACAAGTTTGGCTCGCGAAGTGTATTGAGCGCATGAAGAAAACCGAAGCGGCGCTCCTCGATCTCGATATGAAAGAAGTACAAGCTCGTCGAGACTTTGCTGCACTGGGCGCGCCGGGCAGAAATACCGAGGCCAATTCGGCAAAATTTTGGATGTTAGATCAATTTATTAAAGGGCAAAAAATCCGTCGGACCGATTTAAAAGAGACACTTTCGCTCCAGGAGCAAGAAGTAGCACAAGCTTATCGCGATTTTTTAAAGGCCAGTCAGCAGCGCAAGATCATGGAAAAGCTCCACGAGAAGCGAAAAAATCAATATTTGGAAGAGGCGCGAAAGTCAGATAACCGCAAACAAGACGAGCAGTATGTGATGCGCGCCAAAATCGTCAAACTTTTAGAGGAAGTGGAAAATGAAGAGTAAATTTCTCCTCATTCTAGGCTGTGCTGGGTTGTTATTTGCTGCGGCAAGCGTAGTGGCCGAAAGCACCAAGAAAGAAGATGTTAAAAAAGAAGACGGCAAGGCTCCTTTGGAACAAGCTGTTGGCGAAGCAAAAAGAGCCAAATCAAATACACCTGTGGCCTTGAGTATGGAAGCGATTCAAGAGTTAGAGGAGCGCAAAGCTCAGCTCGATACCCGTGAAAAAGAATTAGCCGAAAAAGCGAAAGCCTTGGAAGTGCAAGAAAAGGTTTTGAAAGACAAACTCAAACGCATGGAAGAGCTAAACAAAAAGATGGCCGAGAAGCTCGATAAATTTAAAGCGGAGTTTGAGCAAAAGGTAGTTAAGTTGGTCACCGTGGTGGAATCCATGCGCCCCCAGGCGGCCGCTGAATATGTGGAAAACCTAGATGCGGATCTCGCCGTGGAGATTCTCGCGCGCATCCAAGTGGCTAAGGCCGCAAAAATTATGAACTTGGTCGATAAAAAGAAAAGTGCGCGGCTGACTGAGCTCTACACCGGCTATCGCGATTCAATCGACGAAACGAAGACAGTTCCGAGCGAAATAAAAGAAACATCTAAAGATACAGGAAAGGAGAACATACAAAACAATGCAAAAATGTAGAAATGGAAATTTGGAGAAAGGAGGATAGATGGACATGACAAATGCAACCGCTGCTGGGCCTTCTTATGGGATCATTGATGTAATCTTTGGTACCAAACCAGAAGAGCAGAAAGAAGCAGACGGACAAGAGTTAATGCCTTTTATGAATCTCATAAAAGCATTAAAGGAAAAGAGCGAAGACAAAGACAACGCTAGCAGTTGGACCGATGAGGAAACTGCCTCAGGCAAGAGCGCCGTAGATTATCGCGCTGTTGGAATGCCTGGGATGTATCCACCACAGGGTGGTTCGATGGATCAGTTGTTGGTAAAAGGTGAAGTAGCCACTGGCGAGAATTCCGACGGAGTTCTCGCTAAAGCCGCTTCCCTGCCAAAGCTGAAAACAATCGATCCCCGATTGGTGAACGGTATGCTTGAGGCGAGTTCTTTGCTTCCCCTAACCAAAGAAGAGCAAAACCTCTTAACGGAAGTGAATAAAAAGATTGAGCAGCAAAATGCTGTGATTTCTCGACTTCCCGCTCAGAGTGGTTTGGCGCTGGCAAAAGGGGAAAATCTTGGCTCTGAAGCGGCAGATGTTTTGGAAGATCCGCAAAAGCTTCAGTTACTAAATGAACTGAATCGAAAAGGAGTGGATCCCGCAGGAATTCGCAAGGCCGAGATGATGCGAATGGCGGAAAATCCTGAACAGTCTGCAGCGCTCGAAAAAGCGGGTAAGTTCCTGAGCACGGAATCTTACTTGCAAATGCACGATCAACTTTCGAAAAATCCTGGGAAGTCCGGGGCAAATGAAAAGCGATTAGAAATAGCCGAAGCGGAAAATCCTCTGCAGATGATCCGTGAGACGAAATCTGATTCTTCAATGCTAACCGGTGATGAAAAATCGAAAGAGTTTCTTGGTAATTCCGAGAAAAATCTTTTGACCGATCTAAAACCAGGACGTTCGATGGGAAAATTGGAACCGGGATTGAATTTCGCGGCTGGACTTTTAGAAGCGCAAAGGTCTTCTGAGAGTCAAATCAAAGATATTCAACTTCCATCGGCCAATCCGCAAGAGATGAAGGGGATCCTAACTGGTGAAGTAAATCAAGGCGTGAGTTTGCAGGCACTGAAAGGCGGCGGCGAAATGCGCTTGATCATTCATCCAGAACAATTGGGAGAAGTGAAACTTCATGTGGGTACCAAAGAAGGAAAAGTTGAAGTGAAAATCACCACAGAAAACGAAGAAGTGGCCAAGGTAATTCGCGGTGGCTCAAATGAGTTGGAAAACTCTTTGCGCGATCAGAATCTATCTTTGACCAAATTTGACGTTTCTGTGGCCGACGGTGGAGTGGCGTCATTAGACAACGGAAAAGGAAGTTTGTCGGATCAGTTCCTGCAGCAGCAGAATCCGCAAAACAACTTCTCGGGAATGTTCAGTCGTGATGATAGTCAGTCTTCTCGCTGGGAAAATCAGAGCGGCCAAGGAAACACACGAGACAATTCGGGTGGAACTATGGCACAAGAAAATGAAAGCAGACAAAGCTCGTCATTTTCCAAACAAACTACGCGAGCTAAAGATAGCTCGAGGAAATTGGATGTGGTGGCCTAAGGGGGCCACCCATCCTTTTTAAGGAAAGAGGAATTTTCCAATGGCAGACATGAGAACAATTAGTAATACAGGTCAAAAATCTCCCGACGAATATGTGGAACAAGTCCGCCAAAAATTAGGGACCTCGTTCAGCGACCAAAAAGCCACTGGAAAAAAGCGCAACGAACTTGGCAAAGATGATTTCATCAAGTTGATGAGCGCCCAGTTGAAACACCAAGATCCCATGAGCCCGATGAAAAACGAACAAATGGCGGCTCAGCTGGCTCAGTTCTCTGCACTCGAGCAGATGGTGAACGTAAACACGAATTTAGAAAAAATGACGGCGGCGCAACGACCCACCGACAACGTTTTGGCCGCGTCTTTGATTGGCAAAAGAATCATGACAGATTCGTCGAAGTTTGTGTTCCAAAAAGGTGCTCAGCCGGAGATGAAGTTCGATCTGCCTCAAGATGCCGAGAATCTCGCCGTATCCGTGGTGGATCAAAAAGGCGAAATCATTCGAGAGATTGAATTGGGCGCAATGGTGAAAGGCCAGCAAGCGCTACGCTGGGATGGAAAAAATAAAAATAACCAAGACGCAGTACCTGGCGAATATACTTTCCGTGTAACGGCCTCGGCTCCTGGTGGGAAGCCGATTATCATTGATAACAGTAGCTCCGGATTGGTGAGCGGTGTTTCCTTTGAGAACAACAAAGCAATGTTGCTCGTGGATGGGAAGAAAATCCCATTGGAGGCTGTGGGTAGAATCGAGGCGAACACGCCTGAGGCAGGAGGAATGGCTGGAGCAATGGGCGGAGCCAAATCTTTGGCGCCGAATTCGGCGGCTGGCAGTGATGCTGGTGCCAATTCTTCGTCGGCGAAGGGTACGGGCGCAGCCGCGGCTGGAGCAAATGGTTCCACTACTGGCAAAGAAAAAATAACGCAGCAAGCAAATAATTCCTTGCCTCCAGGCATGAGTGAGGAGAAAATTAATTCAATGTTGGCTGAACTCGCGTCGCTTTCTAGGACTGAAGGTGGCGAGGAGAACGCAGTTGCAAACGAGGGAAATCCTCCAATGCCATTGTGGAACCCCAACAGCCTATAGAGAGAAAGGATTTGGATCTTTAGGAAATCATGGCAAACGAACTTCTCATACCAAAAGTAGGACCACTTCCCTCCCAGAGGGAAAACGCCCCGCGTTCTCCCGCGGACAAGGGTGGCCCTGCGTTTGATCAGTTACTGAAGGATTCCATTGGGAAACCTTCTGCTGATTCTCTATCCACAGAGGGTTTAAAGTTCTCTGCTCATGCCATGAGCAGAATCCGCGATCGATCCATCTCGATGGGGCCTGAGCTGATGCAGAAGTTGGAGAAGGCAGTAGATACAGCAGCTCAGAAAGGTGCGAAAGAATCACTCATTCTTTCCAACGATGCAGCGTTTATTGTGAGTGTGAAAAATAAAACCGTGATCACTGTAGTCGACAGAAATCAGATGCAGGGGAATGTGTTCACGAATATTGATTCGACGGTAGTGATTTAACCGGAGAAGCAAACGATAGCTCTTTCAGTGAGGAAAGAGAGATCGACGAAAAATTGAGTTCCGAATGAACTCAGGGGAAACAGGATGTTCAAACAATGGCCGGACCCTTACGGGAGGCCATCAGATACCAACCGACAGCGGTATCTGTATCGTAAGAAGAGCAAGGAGGCTCTCGTATGGGTATTCTATCCTCAATGTACACTGGCGTGACCGGTATTCAAGCAAACGGGGAAGCGCTAGGAATTAT
>CAYZLH010000170.1:0-4742 GCA_964478795.1 uncultured Bdellovibrionales bacterium
CCGTGCCGCGTGGAACTACCACCTGCTCGCCGATCCGCAGGAGCCGGTGGCCGTAGAGGAAGTAGATGTGGGTAACCTGCGCCATCTGGCAGTTCTGGGCAAAAATGGAAAATTGTATACGTATAACTTTCCGCAAGGGAAGTGGCATAATCCTTCCGCCCAAACGGTGGAACAATTCGTGGGGTTTGCCACCACGGCGCCCGATGGCCGCGAAGGTTTATTCGTGCGCTTAAATAGTGGCGAACTATTGCCAGTGGACTTAGACAATCGCCGGTTTGGCGCCGCTTTGAAAGATCGATGGCCGCAAAATGTGGTTCAGATCGCCAAGTGGCAGGGACAAGTTTTTCGCTTGCTTAGCGACGGGAAAGTTTGGAGTGAAAAAGGAGAACTTTCCGAAACTGTCGGTGAGCAATTTCAACAAATGATTTCTGTGCCGCTCTATGATGCCTTCGAAGTCGTTCCTTAAAATTTTTGTTGGTCTAGCCATCTTCTCCGTCTTCACTTGGTGGAGTTTTCGCTCCGTGATGCGGGCGCCGGATCCAGTGGTTCCCATGCAGGTGAAGGCCCCCGTGCCGAAGGCCGAGACCGAAAGCCCAGCTCCGGTGGAAAGCATGGCGAGGGTCAGTGAATTTTATCAAACGGAAAGTAAGCGCATCGGCGCTGTGGATAATGATCCCATTCTCACGGAAAAACGACTGCGCGAATTTTCTTCGACCTTAAAAGACAACGAGATTCGCTGGTTAATCGGCGAGGCCGCCAATGGCGAAAACAATGGCGATGGCAGATTTTTCGCCGTGTATCTTTTAGCCTTGGCCGATTCACCTTTAGCCTTTCGGGCGCTTTCGGAATTCGCCGTGACCACTATTCCCGCGCAAAAGGTAAAAGGGCTGGAAGAGTTAGAGCGGCAATTGCGCGCGCAAGCTATTGAAGGATTAGCGCGGGCCTGCCAAAAGAATCGCGAATGGAAAGATTCACTCTTAGATGTGGTTTCGCGGCAGGGCGACGAGTTTTTACGGGATCGGGCCCATCGAGGTCTTTACCAATGCGAAACGGGTAAGACTCTCGAGCAGCAAGACAAAGAGGCCTTGCAAAAACTTCGCAAGGCCCCACCGAAGAGTCGTTAGATTATTTCGCCGATTTGAGCGGATCGGAGAATTTGCTATCGTCGCCAGACTCTACGCCTAATTGCGTTTCTCCCTCACCCTCGGGAGGAGAGGCTTTTTTGGCCGCTTTTTTAGCGTCTTCACAGCCTTCAGCGGCGGCCTCCGGATCATCGGGGCAAGAATCTGCCATTTTGCGTAAGCCCGCCATGATCTTATTGTTTTGATCGCGCACGGATTCGCGGGATTCACTCGATAGGGACTCTAGAGAGGTAACGGCTGAATTCAGGCAAGAGGAGGCTTCGTCTTTTGCCTCAGTTTCCCTGTTAGCTCTTCGTTTTCGCAAAAGCTCAGTGGCAACTTCTTTCGCCTTTGGATCGGTATAGTTTTGAATAGTAATTTCCTGTTCATCTAGGTCAGAGGTCTTGGCAGAAGTCTTCGCGCCCCGAGCACAGCTGTTGTATTCATTGGTAATTTCATTTTTGCTCTCGTCAGAGGCTTTGTTCTGGCTCTTACGGAGTACAGCCTCTAAAGCACTAATCGATTGCGCAGCCTTATTACCCACACAAATCTTTTCGGAGTCGCAGGAGAGTCGGCCAGCAATAGCTTCGTAGTCACCTTTTTTAATTGAGCACTGGCCTTTCATTTTAAAGGCTTCCACGGCTTTCGTATTCAATTCGGAGATGCGCGAGTTCAAGGAGGACACTGCCTCCCCGGTGTCACCCATTTCTGTGTAGGAGCCCACGCCGGCCAGTGCCCCTTTCATATTTTTCGGCATATCGTAGATGCCAGTTTTTTCGTTGGCCACGAGGGCTTCACCCTCAATTTGGTTTGTGGCCACGGAGGCGTTCACGCCGGCCTTTTTCAAATCTTCGGTGATTCCTTGCGTAGCGGCTACCACCATTTTGCTCACTTCGGAGAATTGTGCAGCCACGGCGGTCATTGCGGTGTCCACACTCTTATTGTGAGTTTCCACAAAAGCAGTTCTTTGTTTTTCCTGAGAGGCCGCTTGATCGCGATGGTGGCTTTGGTAACGATCGAGCACGTTGATACATTCATCGAAACCCACACAGCGAGTAGATTCCGTAGCGAGCGAGGCCTTGCCTTGAGCGTCTAAGCTCAGCTTCTGTAAATTTAAAACAGTCTCAGTGGGCGTATAAGTAACGGGCATACCGTTATCCAAACGCGTAGATTGGGAAGTGCCTTCGATGCCGCCCTTTAGCGTTAGTTGCAATTTTCGCAAACAGTCGGCGGAATCGTAGGGACTATCGGAAGCGCTGCAATTGGCCGAGTATTGAGAAAGGTCGCGGTCATAAATTTTATTGAAAGCAGTTTTAAAGGCCGTCATCGATTGCTGCGTTTCATCGATCAGGTTCTTAATGTCGTTGTTGAGTGCCAACTCGGAATCGATAATTTGATTTTGCGTGGCTTTGTAGCGCATGCCCTCCGATTCCATATCGGATTTAAAGTTCGCCACGGCATCGTCATAACACTTGCGATATTCCGTGCGCACAAAGGCCGAAATCTCTCCTTTGTTCACGGAACCTTGAAAACTTTGACGATTAAAATTATTCACCACAGCGGAAACCATGGATTCAAAACGTTTATTGACGTGAGCCAGGAAGCTAGCAGGTTGGCTTGAGTCAATTCCGGCCATTTTATCGTTTTCGCGAATGTCGCCGGTATTCAACTTCAACGTTGTGGCGAGTTTTCCCATATTCGCGGCACCCATGGCGCGAGCGGCAGGAGAGTTTCCAGAAGCGCTGCCCAGATAGTTTCGCACGCAGCTCACGGGAGTAGTGGCAATGCCACCGCACTGGGCGATTCCGCTGGAGTTAAAACACTCTTGCACTTCCTGCATCATGGTAAAGTACCACTGGTTACCGATGCTTTTGCGCACGCGTTTCAGGTTGCGTAGCTGCAAACCAATGCCGCTAGCACCGGCTTCGGATCCTTTGGTATTACCAGAATTGAGGGCGTTCCGGATTTTTACCTCAAGGTCTTTCAGTTTGCTTAACTGCTTGCGGTAACCGCCTTCTTCGTCATTGAGCTCTTTATCTAATCGATCCACGATTCCTTGGTGGGAATCGATAATTCCCTGGCGGGTATTCCAAACTTCATTGGCTGATTTGGTTAAATTACCAAAAGGGGCCTTGGCGGAGTCGGCAATTTGGTTAATCTTATTTTGAAAGCTGCGAATACACCCGATTTTCGAATTCGCTTCATGCATCATGTCGATGTTCTTTTTGATCGAATCGATTACGTCACCATAATTTTTACAAGTGGGCTCGGCTGTAGTCAGATTTTCCAAGGGAATTTTGGCTTTTTTGTATTTGCTGGTGTCTTTCTTGGCTTTTTCTACACACTGGTTTGCTTCAGCCATTGCTTGAGCTAGCTGTTGTTTCACTAAATCGAATTGGCTTACGGCTTGTCCGTTGGCGCCCATTTGCTGCTGAAGCATGGCGAACTGATTCACCATGGTTTGCATTTGTTGCTGCGAATATTGAATAGCGGTGAGGCCGGAGCTGGCAGTTTCCAGCACATTTTTTACGCCAACCAACGCTTGCGTGGCCTGCGATTCACCTTCCGCTCGAGCGGTCTGGGAGGGTGGGGGGAGAAGCAAAGCTAGGATAATGAGTTTGGCGATCAGTTTCATAGGGGAATCCTCTAAGCATCTTATCGACCAATGGCCGAATTGCCTTGAGGCATTGAACACTTAAAACAAAACTGTCGATCTTTTATACAGGTGTCAAAAGTTTAGACAGGAATCCCGACTGGGAAGCCATTTATTTGCGTAATAGTTTTTCGAAGATCTGAATGACCTTACCGCGATCCACGGAAAAATTTTTGTCGCCAGTGATGTAGCGACGCCAGATCCAGGTGGTCTTCATGTTGTTGGGGAGTTCTTGATAAGCCAATAAGAACATATACACGGCATGGTGATCTTCATCAGAGGTCAGACCATGTTCGCCGGCCTTTTTCGCTAAGAAGGGACGGAACACAGGATATGCCAACTCTGCTTCTTGATTGTCTAAAAGACCGTTTTCATCGGCGTCGAATCGGCTAAAAAGCAATTCAATGTAGTAAGGCAGTAGCACCATACTTTGAGTGTCGGCGATGGTGAAGTCTTGGGTCTCTTTTCCCTTACGCAGGAACTGGAACATTTTTTCCACAAGCTCCAATTGCTGAGCACGTTTTTTCGACTCCATGAATTTTAGGAAACCCGGAATATTTGCCCAGAGCTCACCCTTTAGATCCAGCAACCGTTCTTTGTATTCGCGCGGAGGAATTAAACTACGCACGGGCAAGACGGCATTTAAAGCGTTGGCTCGCTCCGCAATTTTTCCATGTACGGCTCGGCCGTGAGAAAGAGTAGAAACTAACAATGCTTCGAGCTCGGCAGCTTCGGTCAAGGTGAGACCCGTTTCCCCATCGGAACTGTAAAGGAAGAGGCTAGCTTCAAAAAGTCGCTTCGAAACGGATCCGCGGGTTTCTTCGGTAATTAAGAAGAGTCCTTGCAGGATCGGGAAAGTATCGTCGGCTAGGCTATTGATTTCCGCTTCTGAGAGCACGCCCTTTTTGCTGCCATAAGCATTTACCAAAAGGCGATTTACCGACTGTAAAAGATGAATTTTAGCTAGG
>CAYZLH010000170.1:4752-6222 GCA_964478795.1 uncultured Bdellovibrionales bacterium
ATCACTTCTCGTTTTTCTGGAATATAAACTTGGGCTGAATTTTCGCGAAAAATCGTGCGAATTTCTTTCATTGAGTTCACTAGGTATTCGGCGGCATCCTTGGTGGTAGCATCAGGATTGGGCACCAGTTCTAATAGTTTCTTTACCTTAGGTATTTTAGTTTGAGAAATCGTGCCGGTTTGCAGATCAAGACCTTCAGAGCGGTAGAGGGCTTCTAAGATTTTCAAACCGTCTGTGGCAAAGCGAAAGGTGTAGTGAAGTCGCGCGAGGGTTTCTTTATTGATGACGTAGCCGCGATTCGCATGCGGGCCGGCTGATAGAATCTTGCTAAAGAATGTTTTTACAAACGCCTTCGCAGTGGCGGCCTCGACAGGTAGTAGATTGTTTTTATGTAAGCCGTCGATGAGTTCATCGATATCCGTAGAATAGATTTCTCCACTTGGATGATTCTTTAAGAGCTGGGCCATTAAACCTGAAAATTCTTGGAAAAGAGAATCTAACTTTTCCAGCCCACGCCCGTGGGTAAAGGTGGTTTCTTCAGTTTTTAAGTAAAATTTGGCCTTTAAATAGAGCGAATAGTAACGCGGTCCAAGCTCATAGATTTTGATCCAGTCTTCAGAACGAATTTGATCGTTGGGAGGGGAGATAAAAATTTGTTTGGCTGGGCGCAGAGCTACGTTCCAATTTTGGGCGGCATCGATCCAACCGCCTTTTTGGGTATCGCCTTCATAGAGAAATACGCGGAGGCGCAATAGAAACTGGTTCATTTGGTCAAAAGAATAAGAGCCTTGTTTTCCAGCCAGCGAGTTCCCAACTTCCAGCATTCCGTCTTGAAAATTTCGCAATACTTCATCGAACTGTTCGGCCGTATAGTTTTTCACCAAATAGGTTTCGGTCTTGATCGGCATATGCGCGCGGAGGTTCATCGATAATTTTTTCAAGGCGCGAATGAACTGAATGGTTTGCTGGATTTCCTCTTTGGTGAGGGCCTGATCACTGCCGCCTAACATTCCTTTTTTTAGCGCCATCGCCTCTTTTACTAATGCGGGGTCAATGGATTTTCCTTTGAGAAAGTAGGTTGTCAGAAAGCTTGCCAATTCTTCACCAGTCCACTGTGTGGCTTCGGCGCCACGAGTATTGCTGGTGAACGATACGAGCGCCTTTTCCATGCAGTTCCAAAAATTTTCAAGCTCACCCTCGGATATTTCACCTTTAAAGTATTGGTCCATCACGAGGCCGGCGCCGGATAAGCAACCGCCCTGTACGGGGTTCACTACCACCGGAGGTTTAGTGACCTCTTCGTTTAAGCGAAGACTACAAGAGCTGAGAATCACTAGCAGCACGAGGAATCTAGAATACATAGGTGATTCCTCCTCTTACTCGATCATTGCGCTGATAGCGGCTAATGAAATCGACAGGGCTGGTACTTTCCGAGCCTAAAATATCGATGCCCAAATTTACTGTGGTGCG
>CAYZLH010000171.1:0-6212 GCA_964478795.1 uncultured Bdellovibrionales bacterium
CAAAGAAATTCCCGCCGACGTCGATCTGATTGTTCAGCAACACCATGAGCGGCCAAATGGCGGCGGTTTTCCGCGAGGTCTCGCGCACAATTATATTGCCCCCTTGGCGGCACTTTTCATTGTAGCGCACGAACTCACGTTTGCGATTCTCGAAGAAAAGGAAAAGTTTCAAATGTCGCAGTTTCTGCGTGAAAAGAAGCCATTTTTTGGAATGGGAAATTTTAAAAAAGTTATTGTTGCGCTCGAAAAAACATCAATTTAGTTTCGTAATGCGCAAAATCCAATTTTTTCGAATAGCGCATGCCACTGTCGCGGCCACCGGGCTTGAACCTTTCGAATTTCATTGTCGTAAGGGTGGGTAAATGAAGCCGAAGCAAAACGAAGATAGAGATATGGCGTAGAATTTGTAGAAAAAAACTCACGGTTCAGTTTTTTATCGCCGTGTCGATTATCACCGATGATGGGCAGCGAAATCCCGCTCAGGTGTCGACGAATTTGGTGAAATCTTCCAGTTTCTGGTCGAGCCTCCAAAAAAGTAAAGACTCTTGAGCAATTTTGGTAAGTAAGCTCTGGGTGAGACCAGTAGAAGATCGGCGTAACTTTAGTGACGGCAGTTTTTCCCCCGCCAAGTTTATCGGGCAGTGGCTCCGATAGCACAGCTTGTGATGTAAGGCGTCCACGCACAAAAGCGAAGTATTGCTTTTCCCATCCTTTAGAAAGCATCATCTTTTGAAATCGACTGGCCGCCTCGGAGTTCCGCGCAAAGAGTAGGATTCCCGACGTAGCTTTATCCAAGAGATGACATGGATAGAGTTTCTGTTCAAATTGCCTTTCGGCAATTGCCAAAGCATTCCATTTTGGATTTAACTTGATTTGTTTATCTTCGGGGGGATGTGAGTGGAACCCGGCCGGTTTTTCCACGGCAATAAAGAAATTATCTGAGTAAAGTATTTGCAGTGCGCGCACGTTCTTCCCGTCCCAAATTTATTTTTTGGGGTTAAACTAAGACGATTTCCGTTGGGCATATCCGGAACCGTGTGTGGAGACAATCAAATTCCGGTAATAGAACTAGTTTTGGTATTAAAGCTCCGGTCAAATAATCTAAATAACCTCTATGGTTTCAGGTATTTTGCCGATATGAAGATATGCGTTTTGGTTGTTGGAAATCGTTAATCGCGTTAATCCTAATTGGATGCTCACTACCGCTATATCCGGGCTTTGGTGGCGATCCTCAGGAACATATTTTTCGATTAGAGGTTCGCGAGGTTGGTTCGCCGATCGTTATCCAAGCAGCAAACTCTTTTTTAGTCGATGCGGATGGGTATTTAATCACCAGCTTTCAAGCAGTGGGAGCCGCGGTCTTTAATCCGAGCCGTTATGAAGTGCTAGTGTTTATAAAAGATTCTCCGTTGATCGGACAAATTGAATATGCCGATCTTGGCTCTGGCCTAGCATTAATTCGAGTTCCTAAAACTTTTTCTTCTTCGCTATTCCTGGCAGATAGTAGTGGTGACAATAGCTCTTCAGTTGTGCTGTCCGGTTACCCAGAAAACCAGAACCTGATAAATCAGACGGTTTCGTATCAGGGGAAAAATGAAATATCTTACCTCCGGCGAAATACCTATTCGGGTGAATGGCGAGAAGGGATGGCTGGAGCCCCTATTATAAATTCGAAGGGCGATGTAGTGTCGGTCGGATTAGAAAAATCGGCGAGTGGAAAGAGTATCTATGGCACTACCTTAGAGTCTCTCAATCGGATAAAACAAAAGATTCGCAGCACTAGGGATCCCGCAAATTCACGTTCGTGGGTGAGCGAACTTTCTCGTCAAGTTAGGGTGGTTGAAAGCCAATTTTCCGGAGAAGCGGAAAGTAAAGACCAATTGTCGCGTAAAAAAGTGGGTGGAGTGTCGTTCGTTCCGATTGGTTCGAATCCTAAGTGTCACGCGGAAGAAGTAATCGAGCGCGGGAAACGGGGTAAGCTCTTCCGGTGCCAGGGGCAAATCAGCCTAAGCGACAATGAATCTTTGGCGCTCATGAATACCAATTTTTTCATCATTAGCAATAGCGACTTAGCTTTGAGCATCGAGGACTTTCCCAAAGTTGAGGCCTTTTTAAAGGATAAGCAGGGGCGGTCCATATCCTCTCTCGCTAGCAGCTTTTGCTCAATTCGGAATTTGCAGAATGCCAAAAGAGTAAAAATGATTGTTAGAATATGTAGTAAAAATGACTCTAATTTTACCGGTCTATCTTCAACATATGTGAAGGTAAATCTGCTTGATGATTCATACCGTGACTTTCTCTTTCAAATGTATTTTTCAGGTATGTCTTTTGACTTTACTTTGGATCGTCTCACGGATTTTCTAGAGTCAATTCAATTGGAGAAAAAATGAGAGTTAGAATTACCATTGAAGATGGAACACTTGTTTTTGATTCAAAGCTAGACCGCTTCCCCTTTCGAATTGGTCGAAAGAGTCCCAGTGAGGTAGTAATTTCGGCCTCCGGTGTTTCTAGTCAACACGTGGAGATTTTTCGTGACGAAAAGGGCGGTTTCTTTCTGCGAGACATGGGCAGCAGAAATGGAACGTATCTCAATGAGGAAAAATTAAGTGTAGTGCCGATTGCATTTCCATTTTCTTTTACACTTGGAAAAAAAGTAAAGGTTGATCTGATTGACGAAGACGCTATTCAACCTACGCCGGCCACCTTTATTGTCGATTCGAAGACAGCTCGAATTGCGAATCTATCGAAACGAAAAGAGTTGGTGGCAAAGATGAAGAAGACGCTACCCTTCGAGCAGCGATTCTATGCCCCGGATCTGTCGAATACCCTATTAGGAAAATTTCAGTCTCTCCCGTTGTCGACTGTCCTGGTCGAGTGGATGGCGTTTGTGCTGTTGGGAGTTGTACTTAATTGGATTTTTACGAGAGATGTTATTTATCGCCTATTGGCTCAATCGATTGTAGATTCTACCTCGATTTTTCTCTTTTCTATTAGTGTTTGCTTGCCCTTGAGCTTGATATATCTGGTGCTGAAAAATGGCTGGATTTTCCGCGGTCCGCTGATTGGGGTCTTTTTTGTGACGTCCACGCTGAAAATCTACTTTGAATATTTTTATCCTTTTTTAGTTTCCGAATTGTTTGGCGTTATTGTATTTCTATTTTCGGTGAGCCTATTCTTAGTTGTTTCGGCATTCTTGTATTCGCTACTCTTTCGCGGCTTACTGCCTAAACTTTCATTTTTCTATTTCCAGGCTTTGGTCGTGATTTTCTCTCTGGCTACGGGAGTACTGACTGGAGGTTTTCTATGGGAGAAGCGGCAAGGCGGTGCCTATGTGGATCTCTTCAAGAGAACTGAAGCGCCAAGTCGTGTGCTGGCAGGAATTGCGGTCTCTCCGCAACAATTCAAACTAGAAATGAAACGTTTAAATGCAGAAAAGTCTACTTACAGGCACGAATCAGCTCAAGAGTAGCCGCGACTTTCCTGTTCACGCAGGCGTCTGTACGACGTCCCTCTATCTGCTCGGGAACCAGCGCTAGCCGCCCCGACTCAGAAAAGTCTTCAAATCGATCTGTCTTGGCGTAATCTGTTACCGCGCAGCCAGGAAATTTCGGTATCACTTCTTGCGCAAAAAGCGAGTACATTCTTCTTCCATTTTCAAAGCCGATAGCATGCAAGAATTCGTGGACAGTAGTGTTCATTGTGACGCCGTTAGAGCAGAACGGCGTGAGGGAAATCGTTTCTCGCCCGCCCAAGAAGCTCCAGAGGCCAGCGACACAGGATGATCCAGATTTAGGCAGGCGCCTGTTGAGAATAGAAATATTTTTTAGCTTCGGTAGGTGGCACTTAGGAATTCGTGCGTAGGCCGCTTTGATGATGGCATTTTCACGGTCGGTAAATGCGCGGTCAATGTAAACCATATCGTGCTTTTCAAAACCACTTGGTGAAGAGGGTGGGCGAGAATCTCCGCCTTGTGCTGTGTTGTCGACCGCGCCTACCATTGGAGATCGAAAAGCGCCGTTCGTCATGGCGATGCCCAAAAGAGCTGCAGCCGGCACTCCCACCGCCGCGGCTTTCAGAATTGAATCTTTGCTGGTGCCTGATGAAGAGCCTTCGTAAGCGCCCAAGTTCGGGTTGGCCGCCGTGCTAAAATTTGGTTGGGAAGTTGCCGACTTCATCGCAGTTTGGTTGGTTGCGCTCTTGTCGCTGACGTTCTTGTAACCTTCAGAGTTTTTCAATTTTGCGGCGGCTAAAATTTCCAAGCGAGCTTCTGTGTTTTTTAGCGTGGAAACTACTTTCTTCTCGACTCCCAAATAATTTTCTAGAGATGTACTTGCGGCGCAGAGACTTCCATTGAGAGTGGCCTCAGTTTCCTTGCGAAAACGGCTGACAGTCTTCGCATCGGACTCAATTCTGGCGGCGATCCTTTTTTGTGCAAGAGCCGCTTTTGCATTTAACGACTGATTGTCGGCCTGGCTTGTTTGCTGATCCGTGAAAGTTTCGATTTTTTCTCTTACATTTCCTTGGGCCGCCACCATTTCTTTACAAGTGGGGATCTGTAAATTTCGCAATTTCGTCGCGGCATCGGTGCAAATTTGGAAGAGCGATCGCTGGCAGTCGCTTGGTTCCGACTTGCCGATATTGGAACACTCTTTCCAGATCGATTGAGTTCCAGACTCCAAAATTAAGCGATAGTCCTCATCGCAGTTCGGCATTGCCTGACTTGGCGGCAGTGCCACTGTTTTTAATGGGATACTTTTAAACTGAAAAAGATTGGGTGGATCGGGGATAGACTCTTTAGTGCTGGAGTGACCTGATTCGGATATTAGCAAGAATAAGGTGGTGAAAATGGAAAGACCACTGAAACCGCGAAAAATATGAAGAATAAATTTGCTCATTAGGGGTGACCACATTGCATTCTTATCACTAGCTCTATCGCCGCTATCGCCGAATCCCTTTACTCTAGGGCGGGCAATAATATTTAATAAATTCAATTATATAGGTGGTCTTCGTAAAAAGATACGGCGAGGCAATAAACAGCCCCATGAAAGTCGATCAGACATTCATGGAGCAGCAAAGGAAGTTAATAGAACAGATAATGAATGCCAAGACCCAATACTGCCCCAGCAGGTCGAAACGTAAATGTTTCCTGACCTTTAAGAAATACGAGATTGGGTCCGCCGTCTACGGACAGCATCAATTTTTCAAACAGCGTAAAGTGACCACCGACGAGTCCGAATATTCCCAATCGAAATGTTTCATTATTGGAGGCGCCATGTTGGGCGGCACCGATTGAGAGTCCAGGGCCAAGGTGCAGACCTGTAGCGCGATCACCAGCCACCGTAAATTTATAAGCCGCACCTAATCCCGCTTCAAATAGGCTACCGCCAGCCCGGTGCACTCCTAAGAAGACTTGGAACCAATGATCTTTCGACGACAGAATCAAACTTAAACTTTGCCCAGTGATCAAATAAGAGGAATCGTAAATCCCGAGACCGGCTTTGCCACTCATACTATCAGAAAAAGTATTTACGACCTTATCTTGAGTGATGAATTTTCCATTGGGTGACTCGGCCTTGGTGGCGTCAGTGCTTTTGGCGAGCGCTGCGGGGACAAAAATAATCGTCAGCAGAATAAAAATAGACTTCATGGGTTCCTTTCAATTTTAGGTGATGAAACTGGGTATAGTGCGGAGGCGAAAAATTCAATGAAAATGGGGCGAGAATGCTTTTTCGGTTTTTGTGGATTTAGGTCTGGCCTGGAGCGTTAGCTGGAGAGGCTAACCTCAAGCGCTGCTTTGACTCCCTCTAGAACTTCATTATACTGACTCTATGCAGCCCATCAGCTCTAACGCTTCCTCGAAAATTCGAGTGCTTTTTTTGAATCCGAATCCCCGTTCGATGTCGCTAATCCAGCCAGTGGTGGCACTGTTTCATACCCTCCTAACGTCTGCTGGAATGGAGATGCGATTCTTCGACACAACTTATTACGATTTATCGGAAGAGTATGTCGACCCGCAGAAATTTTTTGCTTCGAACTTCAGTTATCACCCCGCTAAGAACAATAAAAATTTTTTGGTTAGTGAAACCTTTGCTATTCCGGAAAAACGTTTGAAACGAGGTTTCGATTTAATGATTCGGGACCTCAAGGGGATGGTGACCGATTTTCAACCGGATATCGTTTTACTCTCAACACTCGAAAGCACGGCCGCAATC
>CAYZLH010000172.1:0-6203 GCA_964478795.1 uncultured Bdellovibrionales bacterium
GGTCCGAAAGGTCTTACCTGGTCTTCGGTAGAAGAATTTCGAGTACGGCAATATTTAGTGAATTTGCGATGTGCGGCAATGGTGAGGCCAATAATAGTTTCTCTGAATAACGGTTCAGAGATAAAAAATCTCAGATTTTTCGAAAATTGAGGCAATAAATCCCGGCTAGGTCCAGTTCCACTCAGAACATGCGGTTTTGCCGATGGCATGGTGGTTGCAAACCCCAAAACAAAAGGGAGAAATTCAAATGTCAGCAGCAGTAATTTGGTTAGACCATGATAGTGCCAGTATTTATCGATTGAGTCCGGGAAATTTGGGAAAAGAGCAGGTCAAAAGACACTCTTCCCATGACACAAAAGAACACAAAAAGGCCGAGGAAGAAAAATATTTTCATGAATTGGCCAATCGCATCGCCAACGTAAAAGAAATCTTAGTGATGGGGCCGGGGACGGCAAAACAAGAATTTGTTCATCACCTAGAAAACCATCACCATGAAAGTATCTCCAAGCGGATCGTGGGAGTGGAGACGGTCGACCATCCCACCGAAAATCAAATTTTAGAAAGAGCGCGAACCTTTTTCAAAAAGTTTGATCTATACGCAGGAGAGTAGAATTTTTCACGGGGGGAAGGGTTACTTTTTCCCCGAAGAATGTTTTACTCAAAATCATGAAAAAGTATTTTTGGATTATCGGGGCCAGCGTAAGCATCGCTGGCCTTCTTAGTTTCTATTATGTTCGTACGGGTTCGACTAGTGAGATTCGGGCTCAGCGGGTGGGAACGGTGGTGGAAGCGGTGTACGGGTTAGGCACTGTTGTTTCCCCTTTGACCTATCAGGTCCGCACGCTGGTGGGGCAAGTTGTAAGTGAAGTTTATGTAACGGAGGGCGATACGGTAAAAAAAGGCGATCGCCTCATCCGCTTAGACGGATCGGGCAATGTATTGGCGCCATTCGAGGCCACCGTAACGGCCGTTTCCTTAAAAAAAGGCGAGCTTTTGTTCGCTTCCAACCCTGGAGTCACGCTCGTAAATCTACATAGCCTTTACCTGGAAGTTTCCTTAGAGCAACAAGCGGCGATGCGGGTTCGCAAGGGACAATCTGCGGTGATTACCTTTGAAAGTATTCGCGGCGAGCGATTCATGGGGAAAGTGCAATCGGTTTATCCACGCGATACGCAGTTTATAGTGCGAATTTCCCTGGACTCATTTCCCGAAGGGATTCTGCCCGGAATGACTTCCGATGTGGCGATCGAAGTGGGGCGAAAGGAAAATGTGTTAAGCATTCCCTTTCGGGCCATATCGGGGGGAAAAGTTTCCTTACGACGTGACGGGAAAAATCTTAAAGAAGAAATTAAAATCGGTGTCGTGGACGGAGAATGGGCGGAAGTCACTAGTGGTAATATTTTGCCTTCCGATGAAATATTCGTAAGGAAAAATTAGAATGCTGTTTTTGGCCCTACGCCACTTATTTAGTCAGAAGCGACAATCCATCTTAACCCTCACTGGGATTATTTTGGGTACCGCCGCCTATGTGGCGATTTCCGGGATGATGCTGGGCTTTCAAACTTTTATTGTGGACCAACTGGTAAACAATGATTCGCACGTGCGCATTTCGGCGCGGGAAGAACTCATTAAAGAACACTCGCTCGATCGCGAGTTTTACGGCGAGTCCACCTTGGTGCAGTGGCATTCTCCCCCCGCCGGTCGGCGCGACAATGCCTATATTCTCTACCCACGTTCTTGGACCGATCGTTTGGATTCCTTGCCGGAAGTAGCGGCCTATTCTCCTCAGCTGGTAGTGCAGGGCCTAGTAAATCGCGCCAAAGTTTCCACGGCTGCACGAATCATTGGTTGCGATCCGGTAAAACAGACCCAAGTAACCAATATCGAAAAGTATATGGTGCAAGGAAAGTTCTCCGATATTGCGATCGGTGGAAATCGCATTGTCGTGGGTGAGGGGCTTTTGCAAAAGTTAGGCGCTAAGGTTCCGGAGACAATTTCGCTTTCGGCGGGCAACGGCGAAGTGCTTCCGTTTCGCGTGGTCGGTAGCTTTCGCTTGGGCGTAAAAAGCTTAGATGACTCCACAATTTTTGGTGTTCTTTCTGATGTGCAAAAACTGAATCGCACGCCGAGTCGTGTTTCCGATATAGCCATTCGTTTGCACGAAGTGGATCGGGCAGGGGAGTTAGCTTCACTTTGGAACTTATTGGGACAAGAGAAAGTGCAAAGCTGGGATCAGGCCAACCAAGGGATTATGTCGGTATTCACCACTCAAGATATAGTACGGAACTCCATGACGATTTCTATTCTGATCGTCGCGGGATTTGGGATTTACAATATTTTGAGCATGGCCATCAATCACAAGAAACGCGAAATCGCGATTCTCCGCTCCATTGGCTACGAGGGCAAAGATATCGTGCAGCTATTTATGACCCAAGGATTACTACTGGGCACCATCGGCGGAATTTTGGGCGCGTTGGTGGGATACATCGTTTGTGAAGTGATGGCCCGCATTCCCGTGGCTGATCGCGGTTTGGGTGGAAATTTTATGATCATCGCCTTTTTTCCTTCTATTTACGTAAAAGGATTTTTTCTCGCTTTTCTCTCCTGTGCAGTCGCTAGTTATTTCCCCGCGAGAAAGGCGGGAAAAATGACACCCATTGAAATTATACGGAGTGAAAATTCCTAAATGGGTATCCGCACGGAAAATATTAAAAAATCTTTCGGCCAGCCACCCACTGATGTGTTGAAGGGGATCAGCCTCAACATTCTTGACGGCGAGTTTGTATCCTTGGTGGGAAAGTCTGGTTGTGGAAAAAGTACATTGCTCTACATTTTAAGCACATTAGATCAACCGAGTTCGGGGAATATTTTCATCGACGAAAAAAATACGGTGCGAATGTCTGAGGAAGAGATTCATCGGTTCCGGAACTTTCAGATGGGTTTTGTATTTCAATTTCATCACCTTTTACCGGAGCTGAATGCGCTGGAAAACATTCTGATGCCGGGCCGCAAGGCTGGCCGCGAAATGGAGCGAAAGGGCTATGCCAGGTTTCTCTTAGAAGAGTTTGGCTTAAAGAATAAGGCAGAAAGTCTACCATCCCAGCTTTCGGGGGGTGAGCAGCAACGAGTGGCCATTGCGCGAGCCCTAGTAATGGAGCCCAAATATCTATTTGCCGATGAGCCGACGGGAAATCTCGATTCCCAAAATGGGAATGCCGTGATGAACCTTTTAGTTGAAGCTAACCGGCAAAAAAAGATGTCGATCATCATGGTGACTCACGATTCCGATTTTGCCTCCCGAGCCGCCAGACAAATTCGTATGTCCGATGGGTTGGTGATCGACTAGAAAGTTACCAATCGACCTTCTTTTGCTCAATCTAATGAAATTTTCATAGTGCGCTACCAATTCCCCCAAAAAGCCAATGGTAGTGTGGGAGTTCACGAAAAAGTTCAGTGCGAATCCTGGCCAGAAATGGTGTAATTTCTTTATGCTGCCACTGCTGATTGGGTTTTCTTTACTACTCGTTTATGGATCGCTGATCTATGGGGGGGAAATACTGCAAAGAGATGATAATCAGCTGCTCGACCCTCTATTTCAAATTTACGATTTTCGTGCTTTTTTCTCTTACCTTTTTTCTGATGGGAATCCCGATTTTCAGCCCCTTCGTGATTTATCTTTAATGTTTGATGTGCTGGTTTATCGACTCACGGGTTTTTCGATTTTTCATGCCCACAACGTGATCCTATGGGGACTTGCAATGCTGGTGTTGTTGCAGATTCTACGCAACGAGGGATTATCGAAACGCGTATCTTCTTTTATGGTGATGGTCTTTACGGTCTATCCGGCGTTTACCTCTTCCATTGCTTGGATTTCCGCCCGTAAACATTTGTTGGCGTTTCTGCTGATCTTACTTGCCATCAAGTCGATACTCGCAGCCAAAAGGAAGGACCAGTATTCCCTGTGGATTTCTGGTGCAATTTTTTATGCCCTCTCGCTGTTGGCCCAGCCGATCAATCTTCTGTTTGCTTTTTGGGCCATGGGGATGTTTTGGAGTTCGCAGTATCTGCCTAAAATTCGCGGCAAACAACTCCTAGGCACAGGAGTGTATATTGTTGTTTTTCTCAGCCTACTGGTTTTGAACTATTCCCATTATCAAACAACCTATGAAGCCAATCCCCTGCGTAAAGATATATTACGGGTTGATCTTTGGCCGGATTTGGCGAGTGTATTGCTCCATCTGGGGCGCTATTGCTTCAATTTGCTGTTTCCATTTGAGCTCGCCACACTTTACTCCTTAAGTGTTGGTAAAAGCTTGGTAGGGCTGTTGGGGTATCTCCTAATTGCGATTCTCGCTTGGAAACAATTAGGAAAAAAAGTGACGCTAACTTGGCTGAGTTTGGGCCTTCTTTCTTTGGGATTAGTGATCGCGCGGATTCCCGTCACTTTAGCTTCAGATACCTATATCCTCTCCTTTGCGACTACTCTGTGGATTCTAATTTCTCTTTTGGTGGCACCGCGAATTGAACGAGCGTCGAAAAAGGAAATGATCGGGCTAGCAGCATTTATTTTTGTCTTAGGAGCGTTCACCGCGAGAGAAAGTTTCGTGTGGCGATCGGATCTAACAGTCTGGCAATCGACGTACAATCGCCAACCCACTTGCATTTCTTCACTAAATTACGGTCTGCAACTGTTTGGCGTTGATAGGGTGGAGGAAGCCCGCCAAGTGACTCGCGATCATTTTCAGATGGGATGTAAGATGGATTACTCTCCCTACCTGCTTTCGATTTCCGTTTTTGCCGATCCAAATTTAAAAATTGCGGAAAAAGAAGCCTTATTACTTTCGCTGGAAAACAGGCCGAGTTTTCCTCGGCTCTTACTGCTTGCATTCTTTGCGGCAGAGAAGCAAATAGATAAAGCTAATGAGCAGTTAGAGAAAGTGGGGTCTCCAGAGGAAATGGAAGCGGTGGCGGCCTATCCATTATTTCTTTTACAGCGTGTGGCCGGTTCGATTCGTTCTTATTGTTCCATAAAGACTGGGCCGAACTGCGAACGGTTGGTGGCTTCCATCGACAAAGCCATTCGCGAGCCGAGTTTTTTGGTGGCGCCAATGATTGCCATTAAACGGTTTCATCGCCAAGAATAGATCGAATCAGCCGCGCCATTTCGCGAGAACTTTGAATTTTGCGAGCTCCGGGCTATTCGCTTTTTAGTCGCAAAAGGCTGGCCTCTAGCCCTTTGATTGCATCTTTGGACGCGGAAATTTCAAACTCCACAGCTTTCAATTGATCCGTTGAGTTTTGATACTCTAATTCCCTGCGCTCGAAATCGGCTTTGGATATAATTCCTTTTTCAAAAAGGATCCGTCCATTTTTCAGGCGATTTTCGAAGTAGGAACGAGAGGAAGTAGCGTTGTCTCGACTTTTAAACAAATTGTTGAGTTCAATCTTGGCAGCTTCCAAATACGCTTCAGCAATCTTTCGGCGGTGATCTACTCCCGGATTTCCCTCTTCCAGAATTTTTAGGCGATTAATGATTGCGTCGTATTTCGAGTGCTCCAGTAGGTTGTTCATTTGCGTTACGCGATCAATGCTGTTCTGGTATTCAAATTTTGCCAGATTTAGATTGGATTCTGGTGTCTGCCCGCGATCAAAGAGTTTCTGCACACGATCTAACTCCACCTTGGCTTGATCTCGCTTTCTTTCGGCAGTGTCTAAACGAGCCTTGGAGGCGTTCCACCGAGAAATGGATCGAAACTGTTGAATTTCTGATTCCATCGTAGAAGTGGAAATGACTTTCTGGTCTGCTGCAAATACGGGATCAAAGGGGCCTTCGCCAGCCAGAGTATTCACGGAATGAAAAAAAAGAATAGCTGCACAAATCAGAAAACGCATCGAACGAGTCCCCAAAATCATTTACCGTAAATCTCACTATCGGATTGGGAAAAACGCAACAACTCTCGAACTCGGTTTGCTAAGTTCTCTCTCTTTCTGTTTACAGGTGTCAATAAGTCGGGCTAAGTTTGTGATTCGGAGAGTCCAAATGAATTTCGTGGCGTTGGTCTTCCGCCGAACAGATCTGCCCATTACGAAGTGGCCAGAATTGTTGGTAGCTTGTTTACGAAAGATGAAAGTGATTGAGGACTGATCGCGGGGTGGCGGGATTTACTGCGCGCTCCTGCGCTCCGCCCTAAAGGGTTCGCCTT
>CAYZLH010000173.1:0-6194 GCA_964478795.1 uncultured Bdellovibrionales bacterium
CTGGTTCATCGTCTGCATTTGATAGTAGTGATTGGAGTTTTCCATTGCAGTTTCCAGATCGGCAATACGGTTATCTAAAATCATTTTTTCTACTGTCGGTGACCGGGTGAGGATTTCGCAGGCGACAACTCGCCCCTTACCATCTGCCCGACGAACAAGTCGTTGCGAGATTACTCCTAGAAGCGAAGCCGCCAACTGTAGACGCAATTGATTTTTAGCGTCAGCGGGAAAGCTATCGATGATCCGATCGATCGATGAGGCAGCGGTATTGGTGTGTAGAGTGCTCACCACGAGGTGACCGGTTTCTGCAGCGGTAATCGCAGTTTGAATGGTGGCGAAATCTCTCATCTCCCCCACCATGATCACATCGGGATCCTGGCGAAGTGCTCCCCGTAAGGCCATCGAAAGCGTGGTCGCGTCTACCCCAACTTCACGTTGGGAAATAGTGCTTAGTTTATCTTCGAAAATATACTCGATTGGATCTTCAATTGTAACGATGTGACTACGTCGAGTGCGATTAATATGCTCCACAAGTGCCGCCAGCGTAGTCGACTTTCCGGATCCAGTGGCTCCAGTGACTAATAACAAACCACGGGGCTTCAAAGCGAGATCTTGAATCACTTTCGGTAGATGCAAATCTGTCAATACCGGCACCTCTAGAGGCACCATACGAATTACAAAAGCAAGTGTGCCCTTTTGCATAAAAACGTTGGCGCGAAAGCGCGCTAGTCCTGGCACCAAATAACCAAAGTCGATTTGTAAATTCTCTTCAAACTCCCGCACCTGCTTAGAAGTCATCGTGCTAAAGGCTAAGCGTTTAACTTCCTCTTGAGTTAACGATGGGAGCTTTGCGGGCAGAAGTTTGCCGTTGATCCGATAAAGCGGTGGGCGTCCAGCCTTGACGTGCAAGTCGGAAGCTTTGTGTTTTACCAATCCTTTTAAGAGAGCGTGAATGGAAGTAGTTTTAGGAGCTTCCACTTTTGTACCGCCAGGAAATAACATAGAGGTGTCAGTGGCATTGGTCGCCGAAGTAGCTTCAACAGGCTCTTTTTCTTCAGGTGGTGGCGGACTCAATTCTGGTGGGAGATTATCGTCTGACATAGTCTACCTCACCGTCCGTTTGATAATTTCAGCCAACAAGAAGCGGACTTCGAGCACCTTGGCGGCCATCTGTGCGCCCTCTTCCATCAACTTTACATCGTTCTGATCGAAGGGATCTCCAGAGACCTTATTAAATAGTTCCACAACTCCGTAGAGCTGTCCGCCGACCAAAAGTGGCACGGCAATGCAAGTCTTCGTTTCAAATCCAGTGGTCATGCTCACCGCTAGAAGCTGTTTATCGTCGTTACTGGTATCCGTAATCAACAGAGACTCTTTGGTTTCAGCCACGTGTCCGACAATTCCCTGGTACGCTGGCACGCGGAAAGATTTTACTTTCTCTACATCGCCCCCACCGCGATTGGCGCGAAAAAAGAATTCATTGGCGGCATGGTCCATTTCTAAAATTGAACCAGCCTGAGCGCCCGATGCTTCGATAAATGCGCTCAATATATCATCGACCAAGCGATCAAACTTTACGTCGGCCGCAACGAGCGAAAAAAGTCTTTCGGCCATCTTTGATTTTGCTGCGAAATGTGAATCGACAGTTTGCAAATTTTCGGGAATACCCAATTCAAGCAAACGAGAATTGTTTTCTAACTGCTGTTCGTCAGTAACTAGTCGTAACGGATCGGGACTGGCATCTAAGTCCAATTCTTGAACTGCTTCGGCCGCTGCCTCCTCGGCGATGTTTTGGCCGCTCGGAAACTGCAAAATTTCACTCAAACCGGGATCGGCGAAGCTATTGGATAGCTTTTGTTCTCGATCTAGACCGAGATCCAAAAGCTCTTCTGGATTTTGTTTCTTCGCTGCGCCCAAAGTTTGGCCTTTCCATTGCAGGAGTTTCATCTCTCTTTTCGGAGAAATTTCCCTGTAACTTTAGGTATTTGGACAAGAAATCCGAGTATTTTAAGAACGCACTTCCATAAGAAAATCAGGTATTTAGAGACGTTGGCTGGTTGGAATCGAACTCGGATGGCAGCGGTTACCAGGTAAGACCATAGTGGGGCTATTTTTTCCGGGCCACCAAGCTAGCCAAAGCATTCTTGCCATCATTCGTTTCCGAGTAATGCAAAATCTCGAAATCTGCGAAGGCCTTTTTGAGCTCCCCCGGCTCGAGCAGGTATTCTTTCTCCAGAGCGGTGGCCGTGGAGATTTTGGCCTGATCGACCGTATGTGCTTGAAACACGACAACTCCACCCTTTTTTAGGCCGATTTTAATTTGGGGGAAAAGATTTCTCTGTAAATAGAAAAAGTTTATTATCCCAGAATAGTTATCTTTGCGAATCTTATAACGATTCAAATCGGCGTTAACCGTCTGAATGGTGACTCCGTTTTCGGCAGCGAGTTTTTTGGCTTTCCGTAATCCCATGACGGAAATATCCACCCCTTCCACGGCGTATCCACGTTTGGCCAGATATACTGCATGACGACCTTCACCCACGGCAATATCCAAAACTTTTCCCTTGGGAATTTTATCGACATGCTCTACCAAAAAGGGCGCAGGATCCTTGCCGAACACATAATCTTTCCGGGCATAGGTTTTGTCCCACGCCGTGCGTTCGTCGCCAAAATCGGCATCACCGGTTACGGCCATCAAACGAGTGGTGCGTGAGCGCGAGGCCGAATCCTGGATGGGTCCTTCGGGCTCCTCTTCCGCCTGAAGCGGCAAAGCGAGAAATAAAAAGAAAAAAACGAGAAAACGCATGGTTGCTACTGTAAACGAAAAGGGCCAAAGTTCCTACTTTGACCCTTCTACTCTTCGACAAATTCCGGTTTTTTCTGCTAAATGTTCCGGCGTTTTTAAAAGATCCGCTTCATTTTTCTCTGCAGGGTGCGGCGGTCAATGCCCAATAAAAGAGCGGCTTTGCTGACATTGCCCTTAGTGGCCTTCAGCGCCTTTTCAATTCCCAAACGTTCTAAGATGTTTAGATTGAACGAGCGAAATTCGGTTTCATCCATGCCCGGAACTCGCTTCTTCTTCTTCTCATAAAGCCGATTTCCTTCGGCTAATATGGAATCTACATCGCAGGGCTTTTGCAGCACACTATCGGCCCCTTCTTTCATCGACTCCACGGCCATCGGCAAACTGCCATAGCCAGTTAAGAGAATGAACACCGGCACGGGATTAAACACATGCATTTCGCGCAATACACTAATGCCATCCAAACCGGGCATCCGGTAGTCTAGCAAAACTAGATCGGGCTGGTTTTCGCGATACACACCCATGGCTTCGCTTTCATTGGCGGCCACCCAGGTGCGCAACTTTCTTTTTTCGAAGGCGCCCTTCAAGGTATTACGGAAAACATCATCATCATCTACGATCAACACACTGGAAATCATTGGATTATCCTTTCTTCGATAGTGTCTAGCTCTGGTAAATGCACACGGATCTTAGCACCTTCCCCCGCCCCCTCCTCAATGACAATTCTGCCGCCCACCTGGGAAAGCAAATAATAGGAGATATAGAGGCCCAAACCGTTGCCAAGACCCATTTTTTTGGTCGTAAAAAACGCTTCAAAGGCCCGATCTTTTTCCTCTTTCGTAAAACCGGGGCCATTATCCTCCACCCGAAAGATCCACTCTTTTTCTGCCACATCCTGCTCTACGGTTAATCGAATCTTCGGGTCGGGACGATCGGCGAGCGCATCGCGAGAGTTTTTTAGCAGATTTTCCAGGGCCTGACGAAGGATAAGCTCGGGTACGTGAATGTGCTCTGGCACGCCGGGAGCAAGGTCGATACGAAACTCCACTTCGCGTAGCGTTTGCCGATCGCCTTGTAGAAGCAAATCATAAATTTCGTGCAGCCAGGGCAAGAGCTTCACTTCGGTATATTTGACATCTTCACCATGGCGAACAAAGGTGCGGGAATAACCTAGCAACAACGACACAATTTCTCCGCAACGCTTCGCCTGTTGACTGATGATGTTTAATTCTTTTTTGTGACTTTCCTCCACCGAAGATTCCAACTCTTTGGCCAAAATTAGAATGGAGTTAAGAGGCGTGCCAATTTCGTGAGCCAAACCGGCTACAAGACGACCCAATGCCTCCATCTTCATTTTTTGGCGCAATTCTTCTTGGGCCTGGCCCAAACGATTGAGGTAGACCAAAATAAATCCATTTGTGAAAAAAATGAGCAGAATTAAGCCCACTGGAATCCCGTACCAGATCGGCGAATTTAACAGGCGAATTACATCCATGCCGATAAATAGCGCCGGCGCTTCCACTAAAAAAACTACGCAAGCCACGGCAAATAGAGAAACAACTACGGTGAGAAATGGATTGAGCAGTAAACCCGCAATCATTACGTGCAAGATAAAAAAGCTCACGAATGGATTGACCAAGCCGCCGCTATTCCACAACACGGCGGTTAAGACCACAATATCGACGAGAATTTGAAAAAATACGAACCCCTTGGATGAGGTCAATAGGCGTTTTTCTAGCGCCGGCAACAACAAATTCCAGACGGCCAAAGCGCCGAGCAACGCTAACATTTTCGCTAGGGAAAAATGGGCACCCAGCCAGTGGGCACCAAACACGGAGCCAGCCATGCCAACGATCGCAGCCCAGCGTAGATTGCGCAGCCAAGTTGGGGATTCAAGATCAAAGCGAATGGGAATCGCCATGAATCCCCCTTAACTCAAACCAGAGAGCACAAGATCGTGCACGCGGATCACGCCCACACAGCCGCCGGCTTCATCCACCACAGGAAGAAAGCTAATTTGCCCCTCACCGCGTTCCATTAAATCCAAAGCATCGGTAGCCTTGGTTTTGGGTCCGACGGATTTTGGTTTAGCCGTCATAATATCTTTTGCGCGTAATTGAAAAAACGCTTCTTTCTTGAGCAGCGCACGGCGAATGTCACCTTCCACAACCACGCCTACCAGCATAGGATTACCCGAGGATGCTTTTCCTGAAGTAATACAAACACCACTGTGTCGATACTTTGTGAGCGCGATCACCACTTCATCCATGGTGGCCTCGGTTCCCAACACACCAAACTCGCCGTTCGGATGCATAAGATCCTCGACTAAAGTGAGCAGGCGTTTGCCCAATTGACCGCCTGGGTGCAATTTGGCGTATTTCTCCGGGCCAAATCCGGCCATCGCTTTGAGCGCTAGCGCAATCGCATCCCCGATGGCCATGGCCACAGTTGAGGATGCGGTGGGAGCCAAATTGTGCGGACAGGCCTCGGCCGAAACCCCCGCCCCAATCACGTAATCGGCGTGGGTGGCAAGCGAGCCCTTCGTATTGCCGAGCACCGCCACCACCGAGGCACAAAGCTCCCGGGCTGAAGGCAACATTAAGAGCAGCTCTTGAGAGGAGCCGCCATTGGAAAAAATCAGCAAAACATCGTTTGCCGCGAGCAACCCCAAATCACCATGTAGAGCTTCGGTAGGATGCAAAAAAACGGCGGTGCTGCCCGTACTTGTCAGAGTAGCCGCAACCTTTTGGGCAACATTTCCCGATTTTCCCACTCCAGAAACCACGATCTTGCCGCCCATTTGCTGGCACTCAAAAATCTTTTGCACCGCACTTGGGAATTCATCGGTAAGCGCTTGCGCAGCAGCGCGAAGGGCATCGGCTTCCACCGACAATACGCGTTTGCCTTCTTGTAAAATTTCGTTTGGGTCTAATCTTTTTTGTAGCACGACCTATTCATACTATTCCGGGGAAGAAATGGCAGCAAAATCGAAAATTTTGCTCCTCTTCGCCACAGTTCCGGGTAGGCTAATAGGTAAGTAGAATTCCAACGGAAGGACATTTTATGCATCACGTTATGTTGACCCTCCTCTTGTCTGCGATCCTCACCCTCCCCGCCAACGCTAACACCCACGCCAATGAAGAATTTTCTCTGCTCGACGTTAAAACGGAAGCGCGCGATCCGGGGCAGCACTTCTGGCAAAACCTTTGGAATATAATGTTGGGCAAGACCCCACTAGAAACCGCCGACCTTCAAGTAAAGGTGCTAGATGGTAATGGCAATCCCTTGAAAGGGGCTACTGTTTTAGTAGGCGCCAAAAAAGGTGTTCCATTCGCCACCAACGAAGTCCAAACAGATGCGGCGGGCATCGCTAGTTTCAGCGACGAAAAAA
>CAYZLH010000174.1:0-6146 GCA_964478795.1 uncultured Bdellovibrionales bacterium
AGGCTTTGCAGTGGATTTTAGAGCGAATTCCCAGCTTGAAAGCCTCGTTGAGCGAATTGGCGAGATCAGCCCAGTTGCAAGATTTAGAAGTCGACATCCAAAATTTTGAAAGTCTAAAAAATTATCTGAGCCAACGCTTAAAGGATGAAGTCCCAGCCATTTCTCGCGAGGGAAATATTTTTTGCACGGGCTGGAACACCGACCTCGACGAGCTCATTGCTCTCTCCGAAAACGCCAGGTCAATTTTGGCCGAGATGGAAGAGCGAGAAAAACAAGCTACGGGAATCTCTTCGCTCAAGATCAAATTTAACAAGGTGTTTGGCTATTATATCGAAATCACGAATTCCAATCTCGGTAACGTGCCCAAGCACTATGTGCGTAAGCAAACCACTGCCAATAGTGAACGCTTTCTCACCGACGAGTTAAAAAAGTTTGAAGAAAAGGCCTTAAGTGCCGAAGAAAAACGAATCGCCCTGGAAGAGGCGCTGTTCAAAGAAGCGCTCAGACGAGTGGCCGCAGAGAATCGCGAGCTGTTACAAACCGCCGCCAAACTTGCGCTCCTCGATGCACTGACCTCCCTGGCTCAGGCCGCGCGCGATTATGGTTATGTGGCGCCGGAATTAACGGAAGAATGCGTTTTGGATATCGAGGAAGGCCGTCATCCGGCCCTTGAACATTTAGTCGGCCGCGACAAGTTCATCCCCAATTCCATTCACTTTCAGAACAAAGAAAAGATTTTCCTGCTCACCGGTCCGAACATGGCCGGTAAATCCACTTATATGCGGCAAGTGGCACTGATCACCCTGATGGCTCATATGGGCAGCTTTGTACCGGCAAAAGCAGCGCAAATCGGCTTGGTTGACCGAGTGGCCACCCGAGTTGGCGCCTCCGACCGGATCGGACGCGGTCAATCTACCTTTATGGTGGAAATGAACGAAATGGCCAAGATCCTGCGCCAATCCACAGCGAAGAGTTTGTTGATTATCGATGAAATCGGGCGCGGCACGTCCACCTATGATGGATTAGCCATCGCTTGGGCCATTCTGGAAGACTTGGCCGACCGCCTGCAATGCCGATCGTTATTTGCAACCCACTACCATGAGCTCACTGCTTTAGAATCGCGCTTTTCCTCGATTAAAAATCTCAACGTGGCGGTGGAAGAGCGCGAGGGAGAAATTCTCTTTTTGCACGAAGTACGTCGCGGCAAAGCCTCAGGATCCTACGGGGTGGAAGTCGCCCGCCTGGCTGGTTTGCCTCAACCCGTAATTTCGCGCGCAAAAACCATTCTCGACTCACTAGAAAAAGGCTCCGGCAAAATGCAAAGGGCCCAAAAAGAAGTATTGCAACAGAATCAACAGCTCGATTTCTTCTCGCTAGCCGCTCCCAAAGGGAACAATCAGGCCAATGTCCCTGAAAAAGCGCCTGTTCCGGCCCATTTGGTGAAATTAGAAAGCCTATTGCGGGAGTTTGATCTAAATAAAACTACTCCAATTGAGGCGCTCTTGGCAATTCAGGCGTGGAAAGACAACTTGCCACAGTCCAATTTACCGTGCTAAAAACTCACACATATGTACTTAGATGAATTGAGCCTCTACGTAATTTTTGGCGCCCTCACTACCTTATCGGCGGCCATGCTAAAGATCGTGCAAATATTGCCGTAATGCACGGTAATGACTGACGGCTTCCGATCTGCCGTCCACTCCAGCTCGCTTAAACACATACAAGCTAGCGACTCGCTTAAACTGGCGACGCCAATGCACCCCAAAGTACCAAAGAAGGAAAGACGAGGCCGCATAGATTAGGTAATGCCAAAAGCCTAAATGCAGCCAACTTTCTTCGAAAACTACTTTCTGCAAAAAGAAAAACTGCAGTCCATAAATTGGCAACAACAACACGGGCGATAGCATGAAACGCAAACTCATCTTTTCTGTTTCATCTACGGCAATGTGTTCCACCGTCGAGCGCAGACAAAGCTCAGAAATCGAACTATTCACCAGATCAAGAATTGCCAAAGGAGTGCCGAGGATTAGAAAAATTCCCCTGCGCAGCCGGCGGGCCGGACCCAGCTCTTTCCAGGCACGGCGATGGCCCCAGGCGGGTACAGGAATTCGATGGTCCTTGGTGGACTCCTCTAGCGCGCGAAGACGCTGCTCTAGGCCCTGCCAAAATTCTGGATCCTTTTCTTTCCGCAAAAAGAGTTGCGCTACTGGATACTTAGATCGAGCTAGTCCTAGCGCAACCAACTTTTTCCCCAACACTAATTTCGTGTCATCCTGAAAGTGAGGGAAATTCGCAACCATCTGCTGCGTTAGATCGGCCATCAAGGACTTTACGGCCTCTTGGGAAGATCGGCGATAAAGGGATTCGTATTGATTCAGATGCAAAGGGGTACCGTAGCGAATGGTTAGCCCCGACCCCACGCGGAATCGACTTCCGTACTCCAGACCAACTGGAATGATTTTCAAATCGAGGGAAAAATTATTCGCTTCTTCTGCCGCGAACGCTAATTTGGCCACGCCGGGCTTGAGAGGCAAAACCAAACCTGGCGAAACAATACTTACACCCTCAGGGAAAATCGCCACCGGCCAACCTTTTTCAATGGCTTGAATGGCAACTTTAAACGTGGAGCGATTGGTATTCGCTCGCCCCTCGCCCTCTCTGTTTTTTACATCTTCTGCGCGTACTACGGGTAGGGCACCACAAAATTCAATAAAAGCCTTAATTGGAAAAACAAAAAGCGTGCTCTTCGCCAAAAACTTCGTGGGCACCGGGCCTTCGGCCCCGGCCGGAATGGTATCGCAGAGATAGTTGGAGTGAGAACAGGCCCAAATAAAACGGCCAGATAAATCAGGTTTATTTACTCGTTTAATTGGCGCATAAGGTAGGTAACCAAAAAAGAAATAGAAAAAGGAGCGAACAAAGGGATACGTGGATTTTTGAATCCACGTTGCACTATCGGGAAGTTTCGTCGGAAGAAACACGTAAATCTTTGACTTTGAGCTCTAATCGATTGAGGTTTCGAAACGTATTAATTTGCGGCAAACAAACCAAGTCCAAATTCTCGTCACTTGCCGGCGCTTTCGAAAGTCTGTCCACTCCGTTGGCCCAAAATCCCTCCACACTCTTATTCTGAGGGAGAGCAAACTGAATTTTCAAGTGTCTTTCTTTCAAGACGCGCATTCCGGTAAATTTTACGCCAGATAGTAGAAACGAAGGCTCGGGATTGCCGATCCCAAAAGGCGCCAGTCGCTCTAAAATCTCTACGGAACCATTCTTGAGATCGTCGGAGGTAATCATGGCATCTACCACTACGTCTTTAGGCAGAAGCGCGCTTTTTCCCTCTGTAATCGTCAAAGCTTGCTGACCAACGGCCTCAGCAAAGGCGGCACGAAATTCTAAAATATTTTCCTTGGCGATGGAAAGTCCTGCGGCCGCCTTGTGACCACCAAAGCCAAGGAGGAGAGGAGCACAAGATTCGAGGGCGGCGGTCATATCTAAGGGGCCCATTCCACGCACAGATCCCTTTCCTGCTCCCGTGTGGGTTTGGAAGGTAATCACGGCTACTGGCCGCTGAAATCTTTCCACCACCCTTGAAGCTACGATGCCAATTACCCCTTCATGCCAGTCCTCGGCGAAAAGCACCAAGGCCGGCAGATTGGGATTCTCCGTCACCAATCCTTCTGCTTGCAATAATGCGCCTTCGGCCACTTCTGATTGCAAACGCATTCGTTCTTGATTCACCTGATCCAATTGTTCAGCAAGATTTCTGGCCATTTCGTCGGAATCTGTGGAAAGTAATTCTAGCGCGCCGTTAGCTGAACCCAAACGTCCAGAGGCATTGATTCTGGGGCCCAGCAAAAATCCCAAATGATAGGGCGTTACTTCTTCAGGCTTCACACCGGCCACACGCAAAAGTTCGCGCAAACCAGGATTTGGGGATCTGCGAAGTTTGTCTAGTCCCGCCTTTAGCAACATTCGGTTTTCATCTACAAGTGGCACCATATCGGCCACGGTGGCTAAAGCGACAAGGTCTAACAATTCTTTCAGTTCTGGTTCTTTTCCACTTCCATCGGCTTGTTCAAAATGTCCGATGTCGCGCAATACTGAGCGAGTGGCGACACAGAGATAGAAGCCTACGCCGGCCCCAGAGAGCGAGCGAATGGAACTCTCATTGTCAGATCGTTTATGATCTAAAACAGCATAGGCGCGGGGAAGTTCTTCCTTGGGCTCATGGTGATCGCAAATGATCACGTCCATCCCCAAATCATTGGCCCGATCCACTTCTTTCACTGAGGTGATTCCGCAGTCCACCGTGAGGAGCAATTTCACGCCGTCAGCGGCTAGCTTTTCGATAGCCGCTTGGTTTACGCCGTAACCCTCTTTGTGGCGATCCGGTTGATACACGATGGGATCCACGCCGAGCATCCGTAAAAATCGTCGCAAAACTGCGGTGCCTACCGTGCCATCGACGTCATAGTCCCCATAGATGGCAACTTTCTGACCTTCGACCACAGCTTCGGCCAAGCGGTCAGCCGCTTGATCCATATCGGGAAGCAAAAATGGATCCGGCAAATATTTTAGACTGGGCTCCAAAAATTTTTTGGCGGCCTCAATGGTGGGCTCAAACCAATACTTCATGCGATGATGAAGTATTTCGGCAACCCAGATCGGCAAGTCTAAAGACGTAGCTAAATCCTCCGGTTGTACACCGGAGGAATAGGATTGCGACTCGCGCAGACTCCAAACAGCCAAAGGAAATTAAGCTTTCTGCTCGCCACGGAGAACGGTGGCGATTTGATTTTTCAAAACTTTAATTTTTACGTTATTGTCGACTTCCAACGTAATGAACTTGTCGGCGATGCCGTGAATTTTTCCGTAGATACCAGCTTGGGTAATTACCTCTTCGCCTTTTTGTAAGCTGCCCATCAAGGATTCATGCTCTTTCATTTTCTTTTGCTGGGGGCGAATCATCAAAAAGTAAAACACCGCAAACATCAAAACAAAGGGAAGAATCATTCCCAAAGTGCTGGGCTGAGCGGCCACCGGGGCGGCGGTAGTAACAGCAGTGGTTACGGCTTGTTGAGTGGTATCCGCAAACGCTAAGGTAAAGATCATGATTTTTTCTCCTCTTCGGCCATGTTTGTAGCATAGGAACCATAGAACGCCGTTCGAAATTCGTCAAAACGCTCAGCAAGAATGGCCTCGCGCATCTGACGCATGAGGTTAATGTAATAATGCAAATTGTGAATCGTGAGCAGACGGGAGCCAAAAATCTCCCCCGCCTGAAAAAGATGCCGCAGATACGACTTTGTATAGTTTTTACAGGTGTAACAGTCGCATTGCGGATCTAGCGGACTTGAATCTTCGACATATTTTGCGTTTTTGATGTGCACTTTTCCTTGCGAGGTAAACAATGTTCCATTTCGGGCATTTCGCGAAGGCATAACGCAGTCAAAAATATCTACGCCGCGGGCCACTCCCTCTACTAAATCTTGAGGAGTGCCCACTCCCATTAAGTACCTAACTTTATTTTTTGGCAGGAGCGGCACAGAAGCATCGAGCATTTCGTACATCATTGCCGGCGGTTCGCCCACCGAAAGACCGCCAATGGCCCAACCCTCAAAATCGATATCCTTCATCATCTCGTAGTGCAATTTGCGCAGCTCGGGATACATGCCGCCCTGTAAGATTCCAAAGAGCCCTTGGTGCGGTTTCAGTTCATAGGCCCGCGACCGCTTTTCCCAGTCGGTGGTAAGATCCAAACTTCGGCGTACTTCATCGTAGGTAGCAGGATGTTTCACGCATTCATCAAAGGCCATCACGATGTCACTACCGAGGGCGCGTTGAATCTCCATGGATTTTTCCGGTGAAATAAAGTGCTTGGATCCATCGATATGGCTGGAAAACTCCACGCCTTCCTTCGTTACTTTTCTCAATTCAGATAGGCTCATCACCTGGAAACCACCACTATCGGTGAGAATGGCGCCCTGCCAATTCATGTAGGAGTGTAGCCCACCCATTTTTTCTACTAACTTGTGTCCGGGTCGCAAATACAAGTGATAGGCATTCGATAAAATGATTCGCGCGCCAAGCGAGGTGAGCTCTTCCGGGCTCACGCTCTTCACGGTGGCCGCCGTGCCCACAGG
>CAYZLH010000175.1:0-3348 GCA_964478795.1 uncultured Bdellovibrionales bacterium
TCTCCTTATAAATCTTTGACACGGCTCGGGCATTTTCAGGCTGACGATCCCAAGGCACCTTTTCTAGTTCGTGACCTAGGAGCACGTAGGGAAACACTACGACCAAAAGTTCCATATTTGTTGGAAGACTCTCTCCTCCGGCAAAGTTCATGAGTATCGCCTCGCCGGTGTACTCATGACCTTGCAGAGCGTAGTCGATGTAGGTCGTATCTAGGGTCGATCTGAGATTCTCAAGATTCGGCTCAGAATAAAAGTCCTCACATAGTTCAATTGGCTTGCCGCCAAATTTTTTATCCTCATAAGTCCACCCACCAATGCCGCAAAACCAGAATCCTAAGTGAATTCTCAGAAAAAACGTTCCGACTAATATAACCAATAAAGCAAAAATGAACTTTCGCTCACGAGGATGCTTAGTATCGTGAAGCCAGGCATCGATCGATGCAAAAAAGGCCGCCCACCGTTCTCTTGCTAAGAACAGGATAAGCGACAAAGGCAAATTAACTTTTGGCAGACTTTTCCAGTAAGGGTAATTTTTGATCGGCACAAGAAGCCCGGCCAGTCCGAGAAGGAAAGCCGCAATAGTTAGCATCAGGACGAACCGTTTGTACTTCGAAATTCGCTTCATCTCAAAAACCCCAATGTTTCTGCCGCAATATCCGCAGCGAGCTGCCTCCATTGGCGCCGTGGGAAAAAGCCCTCGCGAAGAGTAAGGGGAAAATTAATGATCTGCTTGGAAAGCCGGAGTGCACGTGGACTTGAAGGGTGCCCTAATCTTCGATAGACGTTTAGGTCGCTAATCGAATAATCCACAATAATTCCGAATTCAGCAGCGAATTTTTCTTCGAGATGATGGCGGAGTGCTTCACGCTTTGTTTCATCGACCGCGACTGGGAAATGACTCCACGTCCAACCCTCTTCAAAGCGGAGTGAGACCCTGAAGAGTTCGGGAAACTGGCTCAAAACATCGCAGTAAATTTTTGCTATTTCCCGCCGCCTGCTGACCCGGCCGTCAAGGCGATCGAGTGAACGAGCGAGAACCTTTCTCTCAAAAAATCCCAAGGGTTCTAAAAAATCCTTCGGTAAATCAATTGAGTTTTCATCGTAATAATCTGTCTGGGATTTTAAAATCGCTGTATTATTTACAAGCCAGCGAACAATCGAGTGGAGAGCCGGACTAAACATGGCGGCCGCTGCCAGTGCATAGGCTCGTGGGTAGCAAAAATCCCACAGGCCACTGCCCGAGCCAGATTTCGAGGAAAACGAGTTTATTTTTGAAAGAATGCTTTGGTCCTTGACGACTAGCGCCCCCGCGCGAACTCCATTGGCGAGTTTTGAGATATTCATGCCGAAGAGGGCACCATCACCTAAATCAGCCACGTTTTGACCCACAGAATTTTTTGCAAAGAAACTATGCGCGCAATCCTGAAGAAGAAATACCTGCTGACTGCGACAGGTTGTTTCCAACTCAGCAGTGTCGACGCTCATCCCAAATAAATGTGTTGGCATGACTAAACAGGTTCGATCATCGATTGCGGAGAGAAGAGTCTCTTGGGACGACAGAAAAGAATCTTTGTCGCAATCCACAAAAACACATTCTCCACCCGCGATTTGAATAGCATTTGCAACGACAACACAGGAGTAAGAGGGAAGTATCACTCGATTCCTGTGGGACGATGAGAGGAGCGACTTCATCAATAGATAAAGACCGGTCCGTCCGTAGCGGAAAAGCGTGGGCTTCACTTTGAAGTGACGATCAATCCGATCTGAAACGCTCGCCGGGACCTCCGGCTTCAATAGGCATTCAAATATCCAAGAAGTGTAATCTGGAGACAGGCGCGGAATCATAGTGGGCCTATCTCAAAAACAATAAAATTCTGATTTTGAAAAGCAATGGGAAGCTTCCGCTCATAAGCTTGTGAGTGAGTTGCAAAAAAACGAATCCCCAGTTTTCTACCAATGCTCTTCAAGTCATCATCGCTTAGGCTACTAACGAATTTCCGTCTTAGTTCCAAGCTGGGGATCTCTCCGGAACTTAGATCTGAATGAAGACCAAGAAGAGAGAGGCGATCCAATTCTTGGCGCAACAGAATGCTCGAACCGGAATAAATGGAATATCCGCTTTCGCAGCAGGTGGGAATCTTTCCACGACCGGACAAGGTTCGCCAGTCGATGGTAGACTCGACCAGAATGCGATCCTCCAGTTTAGTTTTTTTTCTACCCCAACTTTGGAGTTCTCGTTGATCTTTGAATCTTTGATTCTCTATGGAGTCGTGAGTTCCGCTGAAGAAAATGATGAGAGCGGCAATGACTGATGCGGCGTGATTCAGAAAGGCTCGTCTCGAAAATGTGTAAATCAAGCACAAAGAAACAATCAAAATCTTCCAAATTGATGTCCAATAAGGCAAGATGGTGGATTCGAAGATAACTGGAGGAATAGTCCAAATATCTCGGAACCATAAAAACGTAAGTCCTAAAATCAGCAGTATCCACATGCGAGCAACTCGAATCTTCGGGCTCAAAGCGCATAATGCAAAGACTAAGACCAGGGGAGAGAAAGAGCCGGTCATCGCGTATAGGAAAAGGAATAAGAATAACGGCCAATTTTCATTGTGCGTTTGAAGCTTTCTCTGGGAAAACATCGCCACAAGCATCAAAATCAAAAAGGTTGCTAGAAAGCCAACGGTGCGAAGCCCGAGAAACAAAATTCCTGGAATAAAGTCGAAGTAACGACTGAGAGTCTGGGAAAGAGAAAAAATAATGACCGTGATTGCTAATGCCTTAAAAAGGGTCGCCAATTGTTTTCGTTCGCCAAGGAATGTCTTAAGATTTTTGTGAAATAATAATGCCAGAACCGTTAGAGAAAGAAGCTGCAGCATTTTTTGCGTCCAGAACATCCGGGGATGACCCAGTGGGTTTGCGTGCTGATTAAAATCAATTAGCTGCATCCAGACTTGTTTTGACAGCGGATCTTCCGCGCCTGCAGCCGACCGAATTAAAAGAAGGTATAGAAAAAGAAGAGAGCCTCTTAAATAGAGTGAACGATCAAGTTTAAAATTTCCTTGCAGAAACGACTGGAGTGCTGCCCAAACAAAAATATAAATAGCGATCACCGGATGAAAAAGTGCGGTCGCAAGGTGGAGAGCCAAAGATAAATAGGTTCTTCTTTCGTACAAAGCCCATATTGTGAGGAATCCAAAAGCAGTTGCTAAATTGGCTGCATAGGGTGTTTGAATGATTGTCCCATAATTTGCCAGGTTAATGTTCCACGGAGCTGCCAAAGTTATTAATGGCGCTGCGATGGCGGACATTCCTGACGACATTCCGAATGTTCCGAGCCAAAGATAGAAT
>CAYZLH010000175.1:3358-6143 GCA_964478795.1 uncultured Bdellovibrionales bacterium
ATGCCAGCATAAGCAGCGCAATTTGCAAAAGCGTCAGCACATAGCTACTTAGGAAAATATTCACATTAAGATATTTCGCGAGAAGATGGGGACCCCAATTCTGGACTGAAGCACTCATCATCGAAGGGCCATAGATTTTAATCGGGTCCCCGATAAAATTTTCCGGATTTTCAATGACATTATGATAGACGATGGGGTTGTCATCAGAGTGGGAAGCCCCCACACGATTTATGAAATTTCCGATCAAAAGAGCCGAGCAAACTAAGAAGAAAAAAAGGTGTACTACACCGTTGTGCCGGCCAGCAAAGAGCGTTTTATAAGATGGAACCACAGCCTTTTTAAACTACTGAATTCGACACCGGCTGTCATCGGAAGGATAAAAATAATGAAACTCTTTCCGGCGGTCTTCGGTAGGATTGGCGGATCTTAGGCCGATTTTATTTGATCCATTCTCTATAGAATTCGTTCATAATTTCAAGAGATTTTCTCCAGCTATAGTTTTGAACAACGTGTTCGCGCGCTGCAAGCCCGACTTTAAAACGAACTTGGGGGTCAAAGAGATTTTCGTTTAAAATTATTTTCGCAAATTCCTCGTGATCTTCGCTAGGCACAATCCAGCCGCCTTCTCCTTCTTTGAGTACCTCTGGCAGTCCGCCTACCCGACTGACAATCGAGGGTAGGCCTGTGGCTCCAGCCTCTAGCACCGAGACTCCAAAGCTCTCGCTGCGGCTCAGGCAGGCAAAAAGGTCTAGACTTTGAAGCACACTTGGAACTTCGGAGTGTCGAATGTTGCCCAAAAACTTCACGCGGCTTTCGAGCCCCATGCGTCGGCTGAGTTCTTTCAGCTCTTTTTCCGCTGGCCCGGATCCAGCAATTCTTAAAAAAAGTTCAGGACTCCCCGCGGGCGCCTGGCGAAGTAGTGTATCAAAGGATTTTATTAGTAAGTCAATTCCATATGTTTCCGAAAGAGTTTTCACTGTTCCAATAATGAATTTTCCAGGATCGCGGGATTCAAATTTCGGAGTGAATATTGAAGTATCAACACCAAAGGGGGTGACTCCAATTTTGCGGATTTGCGCAATTTCAAGGCTTCGCTTGGCCATGACCTGACTTGTGGAGAGCACAAAGTCAGCGGATTCGAGATTTTTTCTGATAATCCATCGATGCAGCGGAGATTTGTCGGGAAAACCATAAACATCAGATCCCCACACGCTCAGAATCCGAAGGTGATAGCCGGATAGCGTGGCCAGTGTCCCATACCCACTTGCAAAGTGGGTATGCAAAAGATCTGGGCTTTCCACTTGAAGAAGCCTGCGCAAGAAAGCGGCATTTAAAAAATATGACAAGTCGCTAGGACCATGAGGTAGCTCGATAAACTTAAAGTCTCGCGAATTTGAGAATTCATTGAGCAATGGATGCTGACTGACTAATGTTATCTCATGCCCCATTTGACCAAGTCCAGCAGCCCAGCGACAGCTGTGAATCGAAGAAGCTGGAGCTAGTAGAAAAATTTTAGCCATTCAGACTCCGCGCAGGCCTGCGGCCTAGAGGAAATTCCTTTGCTCTGAAGGCGAGTTGCTTTACGCGAACAGTGCAATTGACGGTTGGAAATAAAGCTGAATTCACCATCTCGGCTTGCGAGGCTAATCCCCATTTTTCGCCCGAGCAACAAATCAGGAGTGCCCCCCGCTACTAGGCGCTGCGCATTAACGGGAGCATGATGCGAGGTTGTTGGGTTCCTCTGTCCGTCCTTTTCGAACTCCAACAACTCGCTTAAGATTACGCCGAAATCCATGAGCAGTGCAAAACTTCGGCGAATGATTTTTCATATTCCCGCAGAGTGGGACCCCGCCGCGCGCCCATCGGCCAGTCAAATCCGACCTCATTTTATGTTGGAAGCTTTTAGGAGCTTGGGCTTTGAAGTCACCATTGTGGCCGGAATTCCGGCTAATAGGAAAGAAGTGATTAACTCCATATATCGGGAGCTTAAAAATGCTCCCGATGCCTATGATTTTTGCTATGTAGAGACGTCGACAATGCCAACGCTTTTGACGGGACGAAGTCACCTGCCCCTACATCCGTGTTTGGACTACGGACTTTGGTGGCGCCTTAAGCGAATAGGGATACCAGTTGGGCTATTTTATAGGGACATCCACTGGAAATTTCCTGAGTATCGAAAAAGAGTTGGCTGGATCAAGTCAGTTTTTGCTAAATTTTTTTATCATCTTGATCACTTCGCATATGCTCTGTTGTTGAAGCAAATTTTTATACCCTCCGAAGCTTTTGGTAAAAAACTACCTAGCTTTGTAGCTAGAAAGACTTCAGTTTTGCGCCCCGGATCCGATCCGCAGTTGCGCGATCCAGCATCAAAAGAGCTTACCGGCAATCTCAATTTAGTTTACGTCGGCGGGATTGGAGGTATTTACAATCTTGAGTCCTCAATTCGTAATTGTCTTTCGCTCCCTTTTGTAAGCCTTACACTATGTTGTCGTAAGGATGAATGGATAGAATCAGGCTATCAAAAAAAATTCCAGGAGCTAATCGGAGATCGATTCTCAGTGCTGCACGTCAGTGGGGAGGAATTAAAAAAAATCTACTTGAAGGCCCATGTCGGACTCTTCACTGTCGAGCCGGCCCCCTATTTAGACCTTGCGCTTCCATTCAAAATATTAGAATACATTTCTTATGGTCTTCCAGTAATTGTATCCGCTAACACTGAGGCCGCACGTTTTGTTTTAGAAAGCGGAATAGGATATGCCGTTTCTCAGGGAGATCAAGAATTGGC
>CAYZLH010000176.1:0-6139 GCA_964478795.1 uncultured Bdellovibrionales bacterium
GCCACGAAGAGGCCGATAAACGCACCACACGCGGCGAGGGGAATCACCAACATAATTGTAAAGGGGGTGATGAAACTTCCATAGAGGCTGGCCAACACGAGATAGATAAACATTAGCCCGAGCCCAAGGGAAACGAGCATGTTTACCATCAATTCTTGAAATCGTTCCGCTTCGCCTACAAACGCAAAAGTAATGCCGGGCGGGGGTTTCAGTTCGCCGGCAAACAATTTGCGAAAATCTCCCATGGCTCCGCCGATCCCGCCGCCACCAGGCATTAAGTCGGCTGAAATTTGTACGTAACGGGTGCGATTTTCTCTGAGCACTGTGGTAGGTCCTTGCGCTTCTTTGAGTTCAGCAATGCTCGCCAAAGGCACCAATCGCTGCTGAAGATTCGGCACGGCCATTTGAGCAAATTGCGTACGGAGATCGCGTTGATCTTCCCGCAGTCGCACACGCACATCATAGTCTACGCCTTTTTGTCGGAATACCGCCGGGGTTTGGCCCTCAATCAACACGCGCAATTCTTCCCCTAGTCCGGATACAGTTACACCAGCCATTTGCGCCACTTCTGGTTTCAATTTTACTTGATACTCGGGGCGACCGGCACGGTAGGAACTATCGGCCTGTTGCAAAGCTTTGTGAGTTTTTACCGCATCCAGAACTTTCTGCGAGTAGGGGATCAGTGCTTCTAAATCTTGCCCGACGATGTTCAGGTTAAATGCCCGCTGCCCACCCCGACTACTTTGATCCGTCACAATGGGTTTATACTCTTGCAAAGGTTTTAACTTTTCCTTCAAAAGCTCTTTCATCTGGGTGGTATTTTCTTTGCGCTGTTTTTTGGGCACCAAGCGCACAAAAATATTTCCCTTGTTTCCTTCGCCCTGTCCGGACCCCACTGAGGTGAGCATATTTTGGATTTGCGGATTTTCTTTCAACGTCGCTTCAAATTTCTTGGCCACTTCATCGGTGGCCGTCAAGCTCGAACCTGCGGGAAGCTCAAACTGCACAAAAAATTCACCGTTATCTTGCGGAGGCAAAAACGTGAATGGAACATAACGGGCAATGAAGATGGAAAAAACAAAGATTCCTAAGGAAGCCGCTAAAGTCGTGATGGGACGGGCGAGGGCTTTTTTCAACAGAACCACATATTGTTGTTCTAATTTAGTTTGAAATCGATCAAAGCCATCGAGCAACGCTTTATTCCAGCGTCCAAATTTGGTGCGCGGTTCGGCGTGACGATCACCGGCGCTTCCGCCTAGATAGGCGGAAAGTGCTGGAGCTACGAATAGACCATCGAACAAACTCACTAACATTGCAAAGCAAACGGTGAGACCGAATTGCTTGAAGAATTGCCCCACGATTCCTTCTAAATTTCCGATGGGACCAAATACTGCAAGAATGGTAAAAGTGGTGGCAATTACTGCGAGCGTAACTTCATCGGTGCCAAGGATGGCGGCTTTTTTGGGAGAGAGGCCGCTTTCCAATTTTCGAAAGATATTTTCCCGTACCACGATGGCGTCATCCACCAAAAGTCCGACCACCAAGCTCATGGCGAGCAGGCTCATGATGTTCAAGCTAAAATCAAAAAAGAGCATGAAAATACAGGCACCGAGGAGGGAGTTAGGCAGCGCAAAACCGGTGATCAGCGTGGATTTGAGACTTCCTAAGAAAAAATAAACTACTAAAATCGTGAGCGCGACACCGAAAAAAATCGACTCATACACGTCGAGAACGTTGGCGCGAATTCGCTTCGATTGATCATTCACTACCGTCAACTTTGCATTGAGCCCGCGTTCAGCGAAGCTCTTGTTTAATTGCTCCGTCTTTATTTTAACTTGATCGGCCACGCGCACTACGTTGGCCCCAGTCTGGCGAAATACGTTAAAGAGAATTGCAGGTTTACCATCAAGCCGAGTTTTAGTTACTTCCTCTTCTAAGCTGTCTTTTACCTCAGCTAATGCACCAATATTTAATGCATAGCCCGAACTAGCCACACGCAAGGAAGTGCTACGAATATCATCGAGGGATTTATACTCGGCTAAAGTGCGAAAGGTGAATTCCGTATTCCCATCTTCTGTTTTTCCCGCCGGGATGTTTCGGCCTCCGGAACGTAACGCATTTACTACAGCCGAAGCTGGGATATTGGCCTGCATGAGTTTATTGCGATCCAGCTCCACGTGGATTTCTCGCTTGCGTCCGCCTGTAATTTCCACTTCGCCAACCTGATACACTTGCTCATATTGAGGAGCGATATTTTCTTTGGCCAAATCGTAGAGTTCGGCGGCCGGTAAATCGGCCTGCAAAGCAATTCCGAGAATTGGGGCATCGGAAGGGCTAATTCGGCGAACGATCGGGGCGTCTACATCGTCGGGGAGAAAGCGAATAGAGTTAGATACTTTGGCCCGCACTTGCTGTTCGGCGTAGTTGAGATCCGATTTTAGATCAAACTCCGCTGTGATCACGCTCACGCCTTCGCGGTTTTGCGAAGAAACTTTTTTCACACCCGCAATAGATGAGAGTTCATCCTCTAAAACCTTGGAGACTTCCGTCTCTACTTCTTGCGGACCAGCACCGGGATACACCGTTTGCACAATGATCGTGGGAAAATTTACATCGGGAAAAAGATCGATCGGTAATTTTTTCAGCGAAATCATGCCCAAGGCCAAGAGGAGAATCACGATCGCCGCGATAAAAATGGGGCGACGTACGGAGAGTAGAGCAGGTGTCATGATGGAGGAAAAATTAGACGAAATGCGAGCCTTAGGCAAACTTAAAAGGAGGGGATTTGTCGTCCTAAAAGGTAACCCAGCCAAACACCAACGAAACACAAAATTGTCGTGGTAAAGGCCAGCGCCAAGGCGATATTTCCCTCACCTCGTTGCGCTAGCTCGAGCAGATGTAAGGAAAATCCAGAAAAAGTGGTGAATCCGCCACAGAAGCCAATCACCATACCGATTCGCCATGGAGAATTTTGATCCAAGGAAGTAGAGCCGAGCAGTAATCCGGCCACAAAGCTCCCAGCCACGTTGATCCCTAGGGTCACTAACGGACGCGAGAATCCATGACTGATGGCCAGTAGGTCTAGGCCATAACGCGAGAGGATTCCCATTAGGCCAAAAACGGCCACTGAAGCTAAATTCCACATATACCTATCCTATCGAAATCTTGAGGTTTTTCTAGTTAAAAGGGCGCCAACCTGTTACCGGAGAGAATGCCTACGAAAATTGGAGTTTCCGCGCGGAAACGCCGATAGATAGGCATGAGCCTTTTCCCCCTACTCATCTTTACGCTTTTTGCTTGGGCGGCCAATGACGTGCCTAAAGAGTGCGCGAATTTGGCGATATTTGATGGGATCGCCAAAAAAGCTGGGCGAAACGTGGGCTTCGCCGAAGGATGCAGAAAATCCTATGAGCAAATTGCTAAGATCCATCGGGAAATGCGGTTGGCAGCATCTGGCACTAATTTTAATGCACCGGTTTCAACTGGAGTGTCGCAGGCCGATATGCTGGGAGATGCCGCAGCCATTGCTAATCAGGGCGGAATGACGAAAGAAGCCCGAGCTAAAATTTTAAAGACGGCCGCCAATCGACAACGAGAAGTAGTAGAGCGGGCGACCAAGGCGAAAGAGGCCTATATCAAAGAAGTGCTGATCGTTAGAAAAAGTGTGACTACGAACGTGGTGGTCTACGATGGATATGCTGAGAATGGCGGGGCGGAGTGGGACAAGGTAAAAAATTTGGCTGCAAACTATGCAGCTGCGGCCGACACGGCCGTGGATCAACAAATTGTGGCCGCCTCTAATCTATATTCGAAAGAAGAAGAATTACGAAGATCTAAGCAGAAGATGGAAGGAGGGGATGCACCAAAGTCTGGGGTGTCGAAAAATACTCTCGTGGCTTTAGGTGGTGCCGCCTTAATTAGTGCCGGGGTCGTCGGAGGATTGTACTGGGTCGGTAAGAAAACTGTGGACCGCGCCGATGAAAAAGCTGCGGCTCGAATTGCCGAAGCGGATCAGCGAGCGCGCGAGATCATCGCCGAGGCTGAGGCTGCCGCCAAGCGGGTGATTGAATATGCTAAAGGTAGCGTGGATCGTGTGGTCAAAAATGCCGAAGGCAGTGTGGACCGAATTTATCAGCGTATTCAAACTAACTTTGATGCTTTGATGGTAGATCTTAATGCGGATATTGAAAGCGCCTATGGCAAAATGACTACGCCTGGTTTAGAAAAATTGAAAACGGAAATGGGCGAAATATTTGACAAAGTGGAGCAACGAGCAAACGAGCAAAATCAACCTGGTTTGGTCGAGCGAATTCAGTCGGCCCGAGCTAGGGTGATGAGTAAAATTCAGGCGGAAATTGATCGTCGAAACCCGGCTACTACATCGACCTCGTCCACCACCGAGTCGTCTAGCTCCACCGGAACTGAGACCAATTCGTCTACGAGCACGGAGTCGTCGACAAATACTAATTCTTCAACAAACACCGAGTCGAGCACTACTTCTTCGACGAATTCATCGACTACTACTGCAACCGAGTCTGAGGTCAATCGCTCGAGCACCACCCGCACTACGATTGAATATCGAACACCTGCCGATAGTCGTTAACGGCTCTCTTTGACGGCTTTGCACTCTATGTTTTTACCGTCGCGTTCGCAGGTAACCCATTCGCATTTTTGATCGATCCGTAATTTTTTGGTTTGCGGATCAAATTCCGACGGACAGATCTTTGCGTCGTAAATCACTCCCGTAAGCCCTAAATCCAATCGTTCCTTTTCACTTAGGATACGCACGTTAGAGCTACAGCCTAGAAGAACAAGCGAAATGGCCGTAATCAGAGCGGGGTAGATCATCCGGAAAACTGCCGTTGCATGGAGTAACGATTCACAGACTCAAAAGCATCACGGGGTATGCTCTCAATCATGTGGATGGATTTCGGCACGATGTCGCTGGGCAAACTTTCGGCAAATTTTTGCAACAAGCCGTTTTCGTCGATAGATTTCACCTGGGGCACTACGGCACAAGCAAAGGACTTTTCGCCTTTTTGGTTGAGCCGTACAAACCCAGCCGCATCGGCAATGCCGGGAAAAGACTTGGCTATTTCATCGATTTCTCGCGGTGAAAGGAAACGATTTCCGACACGGATTAGATCTGTCTCACGACCAAGCACGGCGATGGATAGATCTTCTCCTGCGCCTTCCAGACGAGCGATTTCACCCGTGTAGATCCAGGTGCCGCGCAGTCGATTGCGGGTGAGTTCACCGGCAGTTTCTTTGTCTGGATGAAAGAACCCACTCATCACAAAATCCGAAGTTACGGCCAAATAGCCTTCGCGCTTGGCATTGCCGGGGATTTCATCGCCAGTTTCATTCAATACTTTTACTTTCACGCCAGTGGCTAGGCGACTGTTGGCTTGCTGAATATCGGTGCCTTCTTCCAGCGGGTCCATTGCCACGGGCCATAAAAGTTCGGGGCGACCATAGGAGCGAAGTACGGGAATTTTTAGCATTTGGTAAATTTTTCTCAAGCTGAGCGAAAGAGATCCCATTCCCACCGTGATGCTCTTCACTCCAGGCAAAGTATATTTCTGAGTAGCGCAGTAATTTAGCAACTGGAAAAAGAACTTTGGTGGGCCGCAAAATCGTGTGATTTTTTCTTTGGCGATGTATTCGATAAATTCTTCCAATGATGGGCTCTGTGGATCCACGGCGATTGTGGCGCCGGATAAAATCGGCAATAGGAATCCGTGGAATAAAGCAAACGGATAGCTCCAATGTAAGTTGGTGAGCATACGATCGGCGGGCGTAAAGCGATAAAATTTTCTTGATGCGATACACGCGGCGGTAATCTGTCGATGGTGAAAGAATATGTATTTGTTGGGTTCGCCATATTCTTTTACTTTAACTACCAGCACCGGATCATTATCTTTTACGGGGCGTTCCGGGGGGGCAATATAACTTTCGTCGTATTCGCCGCCTCGTTTTTTTTCAATCTCGATGATTTGATAATTTAGACCTACTTTACGTTGAAGATCTCTGGCTCTGGTCACAAAAGATCCAGTCACTAATAGCGTCTGGATCAGCAAGTTTTTTAAGTCTTCGATAATCTCTTCATCGGAATCTTTGGGATCAATAAAGTAAACTG
>CAYZLH010000177.1:0-6128 GCA_964478795.1 uncultured Bdellovibrionales bacterium
CTCATGACCGCCCACCTCTTTGTTTGGAAATATTTGGGTTGGTTCAGCGGCTATTTTTTTGCAAAAAAGCTAGAGATCCCCTTGCCCGTTGGTATTAGTTTTTTCACCCTCCAGGGCATCGCCTATTTAGTGGACGTGCGTCGCGGGATCGCGCCCCCCATATCCCTGCAAAAATATTTTTTGTTCAAAAGCTTTTTTGCCCAACTTATTGCTGGACCCATCGTGCGCTCCAGCCAACTTTTACCTCAGCTCGAAAACCTCCAGCGTTTACGCTGGGAAAATATCAATTCTGGGCTATTCCTCTTTCTGATCGGATTCTGCAAAAAAGCCATTCTCGCCGATGGTATGGCTCCATATGTCGATCAGGTATTTCTTCAACCCGATGCCCACGGGCGAGGTGCGCTGATTTTGGCGGCCCTTGGCTATTCTGTGCAAATTTGGGCCGACTTTAGTGGTTATGTGGATATGGGTAGGGGCGCAGCGAAAATGTTTGGAATTCACCTGCCAGAAAATTTTTTATCTCCCTATTTGGCCAAAAGTCCCTCCGAATTTTGGAAACGTTGGCACATCACGTTGGGCCAGTGGATTCGCGATTATATTTACATTCCCCTCGGTGGTAACAAAGGATCAAAAGGAAAAGTAGGCGCGGTTTTATTGGTAACCATGGCCATCAGCGGCCTGTGGCATGGCGCTGCTTCGAGATTTTTCCTATGGGGAATTTATCACGGATTGTTGCTGCTAGGTGAGCGGGCGCTAAGAAATTCGATCTTCTCTAGGCTCGGCAGGGGAATTCTTCCTGGTGTTGTTTTGCATTCGCTATTTGTCACCGGCACATTTGTATTGGTAGTGCTTGGCTGGATCATTTTCCGCTGCGAAAGCATCACTCAGCTCCAAGTCTTTCTCCACTCGCTGGTGTCGGAAAATATTCTCGCGAAATCCCCCCCGGGAGAAACGTTCGTGCTTTGGGGATTGCTCGCGTGTTTTTGCTACCAGATCGTTACCTATTTCTCCCTCTCAGAAAATCGCTACCATTTTCTAGATAGATTGCCGAAAAATGTTTTTGGGCAGGCGGCCGCTTGGAAAAAATCCGCGGCTTTAACCCTTATTCAATGCGTTTCTTTGATCGGCATCTATTTATTTTTGGCGCCTTTAATTCGCGGTGCTGGAACAGCGAAACCCTTTATCTACTTTCAATTTTAGAATTTTCAGCGCAATGGCAAGAATGTGCTATTGGCTTTTCGCTGCTTATACCAGAATAGAACATAGGCCCATGGATAATTTTCTCTTTTCTTAGTATCCTTTTCCTTAAGATGCGCACCGCTAAAAAATTTAGTATCTCAAAATTAGTTTTTCTTCTCGGAATCACCATTTATTTCTTAGATCAGTCTGCTTTGGCCTGCATGGGAGTTGATCTTGAAACCATCACTTTTCTGGATCGATTACCGAAGGACGCCATGAAAAAAAATACAGTGGCGAAAGTTGAAGTTGTTTCGGCAACGACAGAGAAGCTAAGGATTCAAAATGCAGAAAAATCCGAAGAAGTGGATTCAAAAATCATAGCCGAAGTTAGAGTTTTGGAAGCCTTAAAGGACACGAAAAAAGGGGCGTTGATCAAGGTTGTGGTGGAGCTATCTTCTTGTAGTAGCGAGCCAAAGGTTGCGCCAAAACAAACCTACTATCTAGCGGGTTCCATCGAGAAGGATGGCATTTTTCGTGGGGAGTGGCGGCGGCACGCCTTACAGCCGTGAACGCTGAACGAGATTCTAACTGCTCGCCGAAGTATAAAATTTTAAACAGTAGCGCCAAAATATTTTCGAAAGTAGCAATAGCGTGGCTGCGATCGTCAAACAAGCGAGAGCCATCCACGGGCTAGCATTCCCCAAAACTAAACGAGACGGCACACTTCCTATAAATCCCACGGGAATCAGAGTGAGCAATAGGTACTTTAACGGACCAGGATAGATATTGTCGGGACGCATTCCCAGTTTATAGAGGTGATACCAAAGGTGTTGTAAATTGTCGGCCTTGGTAAAAATCACCGCGGTTGCAGAAAACACAAATCGAAGTGCATAGAATACTAAAACTCCGCACGGAACTGTAAACGTCAACCACAGCAGTCGCCACCACTGAAAGCCCTCGAATTGGTAGATGGCCCACGTCATCCATGCTAATGCGAGGGCTAAATTTCCTAAGTGCGCAGTAGACGCTCGATTCAAGCTAATCATGAATTGCGAGTTCACTGGCTTGGCCAGCAGAAGATCTAAATTTCCTTTGCGCACAGACTCGGAAAAGGAATCAAGGTTCGAGCTAAAGATTACCATATAGATGGCATCCACCACAAATAACACGCCGAGAAATACCCGCATCTGCGCACGATCCCAGCCGCTAATCTGATCCGTAAAATTAAAGAGCATTTCAAAACTCAAGATTTGCGCCGCATACCAAAATACATCGGTGATAATTTTTGTGGTAAAGTTGGCGCGAAACTCCAGATCGGCCGAAAGGCTCGCTCGAAAAAATGCCCAATACAAGGATAAGTATTTTTTCACTTCAGGCCCCCGTACCAACATAAGAGCGCAAACCCGAGCGCCACATCCAACGAGCCACGAGGCCCAGCGTAACGATTCCTACGGCAACACTCACAAACCCTTGCAGCAAAGTTTCCGTGCCCACTCGCCCTGTCACATAGCCCACGGGAACATACACTGCATTAGCAAAGGGAAGAGCAATCATCCACTCCTTCCAAGGGGAAGGAAAAAGATCGAGGGGAAATAATTCTCCAGTTAACATCCACAGGGCAAGATTTTTCGCCACGGTGAAACTCCATACTTTATTCAACCGAAAGGCCAAGCACGCGATGCAGAAGCTCATGAGGTGCACAAACACTAGGTAGAAAAGAATGATCGCCAACATTCCCGGGATGCGAGTCCAGATGAGGGGGAGTTGAAACGCCATGGCCGCTAGGGCCGGAAAAGCGAAGGAAAAAAAGATGGTGGCACTTTTGTAACCAAGGAATTGGCTAAAGTAGGTCTCAAAAAATGAGACCGGTCGAATTAACATTCCGTTGATTTGTCCCGACTCGATGGCTTCGATCATGTTAAATTCGTACATCCAATTGGAAGTCACGCGACCCACAAACGAAGCCCAAAGCACATAAGCCAAATAATTTTCTCGTGGGAATCCCGCTATGGTCTCCGAGCCCACGCTGGAAAAAATGGCGACCCAAAGTAACAACTCAATTCCCGTTGCCAATGCGGGCTGGGCCACAGCATCGGCAAAAAAGTTGAGCCGGTACTCGAGATTGCTAATTACGGCGAGACGGAAGAACGCGAGATTCCGTCTCCATAAATTTACGAATGATCTCTTCAAAGTCCGCTTCCTCTAATTTTAATTCCAAAATATTTCCAAGTTGAGTGATTTTTCTCATGAACTCAGGCAATTCCTTCTGCTGGGCTTGAATTTGAAACTCTGCTTCGCCTGCTTTTAATTCTAGAGTTGGCGTTAACTGCAAACCTTGCGTTAGCGGGCCCTCAAAGCGAACGGAAATCTTTTGGCTTCGCTCCGACTTCGCCATAAAGGCATCCACGGTGCCATCATACACAAAACTTCCTTTGGAAATCAGCAATAAGCGGTCAGCTAGTTTGGCGATATCGTCCATATAATGACTGGTAAGAATTACCGTAGGATTCTTTTCACGCACATAAGTGGACAAAAATGTACGAATCGTAGTTTGCGCCACCACATCTAAGCCAATGGTTGGCTCGTCGAGAAACAGCACTTCTGGATCGTGCAATAAGCTGCCGATAATTTCCATTTTCATGCGCTCGCCTAAGCTTAGTCGCCGCAGTTGAAAATTCAGCCCGTGTTTACAATCCAATAGCTCGGCCAGTTCTTGCACCTTCTTTTGGGTTTTCGCTAAATCCAAATCATAAATTCTGGCCAAGAGTTGATAGGAATCAGCTGCGGGAATATCCCACCACAATTGGTTCTTTTGTCCGAGCAAAATACTAATCCTTCTCAGGAAGGCGCTTTCCCGTTTCCATGGCTCATAGCCCAATACCGTGGCTTCACCACCGCTTGGATAAATGAGACCCGAAAGGATCTTTAGAAGGGTGGTCTTTCCGGCGCCATTGGCACCCACTAGTCCCACAATTTGCCCCCGATGGATTTCTAAATCCGTAGGGAGCAGGGCCGGTTTGGAAATATACTTTCGCTCCCAAATTCCCTTAATGGAGTTCCAAAGCCCTTCGGGCTTCTCGTAGGTCTGATAAACTCTTTCCAGAGCCTTCGTTCGGATGGCAATTTCACGCATCCCCTCTTTTACCTTATTCCCCCGACGGAGAGAATCGCCTGCCCTGAGAAAAATGAAAATTGTGCCCTTGTTTGTTTTTTGGTCCCTGTTAGGCTTTTAGGAAACGGGAGGCCACGGAATGGACTACTCACGCCGAAAATTTTTGCAGACCGCAGGATTGGTAATGGCATCCTCGGCCCTACCAATTTGGGCCAAAGGAGCCGCCGATTTGCTCGATGCCCGCCCCACCCCACTGGAAAATCCTCCGCCAGACCGAATTTCCCTGCCTGGAATACCGGTTTTGCAAGGAGCCACAGACTTAACTTCCACCACAATACTTTATCTACATTCCGATAGTTTGCCGCCCGCAGTGCGAGTAAAAAATTCGTCGGGCATGGCATTGTCATTTCAAGTGATTGATAGTTGGAAGCTTCCCGGTGGGACCCAACGGATATCAGAAATATTTGTTTCCGGTTTGCTCCCGTCTATGACCTATACCATTGAGTTTTTCCAATCTGATGGTTCCGCTGTCGACAGTCGAACGTTTTCATCGCTCGATTTGCAGAAAAAGATTTGTCGATTTGGTGTGGCCAGCTGCATGCGCGATAGCGATAGCAATCGGCTAATTACTATGTGGAACAGTCTCCACAAAGAGAATTGTGATTTAGTATTTCTCGTGGGCGACACCTGCTATGCCGACAACAATAACTCCGCGGGCGATGAGGCTGGGTATGCCAGACGATATGCGGAATCTAGAGGAAATTTTTCCTGGTTCCGCCAACCAAAGCTTACGCCCACCCTCGCCACTTGGGATGATCACGACTTCGGCGGAAATAATTTAGATCGCAACTTCCCTTTGGCCGATTACACACGCCAACTCTTCCGTAAATTTTGGGGAACTCAGGAGAATTTTAGTTGGCGCCGAGCGCACGGTGTGGGCAGTGTGTTTACCGGATTTGGACAACGATTTTTCTTGATGGATGATCGTTCTTTCCGCGATCCAGAAAACACCCGCCTGGGCCGGCACTGGGGTGTTGAGCAAACCGATTGGTTGATTTCTGAGTTAGAAAAAAGCGAAAGCCCAGCCTGGTTGATGAATGGAAGCCAATTTTTCGGCGGATATTTAGCGAAAGAATCCATGGAACGAGATCACGCCGAGGACTTTCGCCAAATTCTACAGCGCTTATCCCGCGTGGCAGCGCCCATCGTTTTTGTGTCTGGCGATGTGCACTTTTCTGAAATTATGGAAATCGAACCCGAGCAGCTGGGTTATCGCACCTATGAGTTTACCTCCAGTTCGATTCATAGCGTGACCTTTCCTGGACACCAATTTCGGGCCAAAAATCCTCGGCGCCTCCTGTCCGAGTGGAAACACAATTTTATGGTTTTTGATGTGAATATTGAGAATGGCTGGCAGATTCAGGCTCGTTCAGTATTGGAAAACAACGTGGTTTCTTTCGCAAGGGCAGTGGAAGTTAGACGAAACTAGCGTTGAATCTATTTTTTCTTCTCTACCAACCAGAATGAATGTGTGAGAATTGGATTGAGATAGAATTTCATTTTTGATTCAAAAGGATCAGTTGTGAGCGAGCGAGCACACAAAAAGGCAAATAAGTTTATTCCGGCTCTTGTCGTCTTAGGAGCCTTTTTTTGCCCGATACTTATCGCCGAAATTGGAATTCGCGTCTTCGCAGAAAAGCCCCAGAAGCTAGATTGGAGCTGGCATCTGCGGGAGTTTTCGCTAAAAGCAGATAAAAGTGAGGCACTTCTCGTGCCTCATCCCGTCTTTGGTTTTGCGGGAAAATATAGTAAGACAAATAACTTTGGATTTGAATCC